>CAJBHN010000390.1 GCA_903952805.1 uncultured Myxococcales bacterium
AACATCACGCTGCTGCCGAGGCCTCGTTCGCGCAGGCCGAGCAGGACGTCTCTGGCCATGGCTGGCGAGGCGATGACAACCTTGAAGGGATGGGGCCCCACGGGGCTGAGATCGGGAATGAACTGCAGGTATTCGTCGATGTGGCCGACGGCGAGCCACTCCGACGACAACTCAAGGGCCGGCCCCTGGATCTCCTGGGCGTTCAAGAACGACACCTGCTCGTTGTTCATGGTGTCTTGGTTGCTGGCGCCGCTGAGGGTGGTGCTGCCGCCGCCAAAGAGCATGCGGCCAAAGGGATGCAGCGCAGTTTGTGGTGAGACCTCGAGGTTGCCGCCGTAGTTGTGCGAGCTCTCGGCGCCACCTGGAAAAAAGAAGCCGCGGCCGGCGCCGAGCCACTCATTGGGGACGAAGGCGTCGAGGCCCTGGCCGCCGTAGTCGCGCGCCAGTTGCAGGGCGGTGATCATCTCTTTGACGCCGTCTTTGCCGGGGACCGTCTGGCTGCCGACCTCCCAGTTGTCCTGCATCCAGCGGTCAAAGAAGTAGGTGTCGTCGTTGGTGGTGTACAACTCGACGCCGTCAGGCAGGGTTTGCAGGGCGTCGATGAGGGCGCGGTTGTTGTCTTCGCCGGCGTCGACATTCATCACGAACAGGCGACGGGGCGTTTGCAGGTTGTCGGGAAAGATGACCGGTGCAGCCCGCAGACGCGCGCTGTCTTCGCTGACGACGGTGCCGCCACTTTCGACGGTGACGCGCACGGTCACGGCGCCATCCCAATCGGCGGTGCGGCCGGTCTGGGCCTCCAGCCGCAGCGTGACGTCGTCGCGGTCGACGCCGGGGACCTCGGCGCGGTCGATGCCGGTGTCGATGATGGCGGTGTCGCCGGCCCACAGCCGCACGCGGTCGCGGGCGATGCGGGGACTGAGCTCAATGAAGACGCGGGCGCCGTCGAGCCCCTTGACCCGCCGCACGATCAGCTCGGCCATGTCGTCGTCGTCGGCGTTGAGTCGCCTGTCTTGCCGGTCGCGACTGCCGTCGCGGTTGTCGTCGTCGACGTTGGCCAGGAAGGGGGCTGCGCGTTCGTCTTCCACCGCGTCATCAGCGCCGCTGATCACGCCATCGGCGTCGCTGTCGACGTCGACGTCGGCGGTGCGGGCCGGGTTTGGGGGGCTGACCTCGATGGTGACCGTGTCGACGTCAAAGCGGCCGTCCTCGCCGCGCACGCGCACCGCGGCCTCGAAGGTGCCGCCAGCGCCGTAGCGGGTGGCGAAGGTGGCGCTTTGGCTGCGGGCGACCTCGAAGGTGCCGTCGCCGTCGACGTCGAATTCAAATTCGAGAGCGCCGCCGTCGGCAAATGGCGTGCTGCCGCTGGCGTCGAGCACCAGTTCAAAAGGGGCCTGGCCGGCAGCCGCCGGTGTGGCCACGACGACGGCGGTGGGGGCGCCTTCGCCGCCGGGGTCGCCCACCAGCGTGAAGTCGGGGCAACCCACGCTCAACAGCCCACACGGCAGCAGCGCCAGGGGGAGTCGGGGAAAGCGGCGCAGGACAGGGCTGGAGAGGGAAATCCGCACGGGTACCTCATGGCGTCCACCCACCGGGGACATGTCGGTCAATCTGCTGAAGCAGGCGACATGCCACCATCCGCCCTTTGGCCGGGTCGCGTTGGCATGCGGATCCAGCGCGTGATGGAGCCCACAGCGGCGTGGCCGCGGTGCCTCGATCTGTAGGTGGATGTCGGTATGTGCGCGAAGCGATCAGGCGGCGAACACCCACCGATGGGTCAATCGCGTCGGCGTGACGTGCACCCCATCAAGGCGATTCGACCCGAAACCACAGCGTGAGTTCGTCGCCGTTTTCCGTGCAGAGCAGGCGGCGCGGTGTGGCGTCATCGCCCCGCAGCGGCACCTGTCGGCGCCGTTCGATGTAGTGACCATCGCCATCCCGGCCGCAGTCGAGGGCGGCGACGACGATGTCGGCGTCGGTGGCGCTGGGCACCACGATCGCCTGGCGGGGCGAGGTCCCCAGGGTTTGCTGCTTGATCTTGATGGCCAGCAACGACGCCCGGGCCTGACGCAGGCGGCGACGGGTCTCCTGGTCCTCAGGCAGCACCGACGCTGCCACCATGAAGCCCGCCAGGGCATCCTGGCGCACGCTGTCGTCGATGCCGACGGCGGTGTTGGCGCGCAGCCAGTAGAAACTCGCGCGGCCCTGGTCGGTCAACAGGTCGCTGTGCAGCAGGGCCCCCAACAACGGCAAGGCCCCGCGTCGGTCGCCGCGGTCGAGGCGGGCGCTGAGGTCTGCGACCAGAGCTGAGGCTGCCGCCTGGTTGCGCGGGGTCGGCGGCGGCGCTTCGGCGGGTGCCGGGGGCGGGAGGGCTTCATCGTTGCGCTGCGGGGCGTGAGGACCCCACGCGGTCGATGTCGGGGTGCTGCAGCCGAGGACTCCCACCAGCAGACTGCATACAACCGCGCACTTCATGGCCCAATGGTAGCGATGTCCATCGGTGGCGTGGCAAACGCGGCGACCAGAGACACCAGCGCGCATCGGCGAAGCTCGTGGTGACACACCACAACGGGCGTCAATGGGCCCGGGGTGGGCGTGGTGGTGCCCGGGCTCGTCGTCGGCTATGACGACGGTGACGCTGAGGTGTTCCCCTTGTCTTTTGATCGAGAAGCTCTTCCCTCGCTGTTTGCTGCCCATGTGGCGGCCCTCGATCGTCGCTATGCGGATCTCTGCACCGCGCACGGTCTCGACGGCGTCGTGGTGCACAGCGGTACCGCCCAAAAGAAGTCCGCCTTTGATGATCAATACTGGCCCCTGGTCGTGGTGCCGACGTTTCGCCATTGGTTGCCCCTCGCCGTCGAGGGGTGTGCGCTGTGGATCCGCCCGGGGTCCAAGCCTGTGCTGTTTCTGAATGTCGCCCGGAGCTTTTGGGATGGCCCCCCCGAGGTCGAGAGCGACCATTTCTGGTCCGCCTTCGACGTCGTCGAAATCACTTCGCCCGCCCAGATTCGCGAAGCGCTGTCGCGCTCGGTCGGCCGCCTGGAGTTCGTCGGTGAAGACGTCGTGTTTGGCGGCGCGTTGGGGTTCGCCGACGACCGGCTGGCACCCGACGAGTTCATGCGCGACCTCGATGGCACCAGGGTGTTGAAGACGCCCTACGAGGTCGCCTGCCATCGCGAGGCCAACCGCCGCGCCGCCGTCGGCCACATCGCCGTCGCCCACGCCTTCTACGACGGCACGCCCAGCGAACTCGACCTGCACCTGCTGTATCTGAACGCGACCGCGCAGGACGACGCCGACGCTCCCTACAAGGGCATCGTCGCCCTCGACGAGCACGCCGCCACCTTGCACCACGTGGCCTACGGACGACGCCGCGGCGAGGCCAAGACCCTGCTGACCGACGCAGGCGCCGCCTGCATGGGCTACCACAGCGACATCACCCGCACGCTGCTCAAGGTCCGCGGTGGCGCGGCCGACGTCTTTGCCGGCCTGATCGCTGCCATCAACACGCTGCAGCAGCACCTCGTCACGGCCATCGTGCCCGGCCAGCCCTACCAGGCCCTCCATGACGAGAGCCATCGCTTGTTGGCATCGGCGTTGGTGTCTGTAGGCGTGGCCAAAGCCGGCGTCTCGGCCGACGCCCTCGTCATCAGCGGCGTGACGCGCAAGCTCTTTCCCCACGGCCTGGGGCATTCGCTCGGCGTCGCCACCCACGACGTCGGCTGCAAGCTGGTGGCGCCCAAATCCGACAATCCGTTTCTGCGCAACACCGCCGACATCGCCGTCGGCCAGGTCTTCACCATCGAGCCCGGCTGCTACTTCATCCCCAGCTTGCTCCAGGAGGCGCGGGCCCTGCCGGAGGGCGGTGGTCTCGACTGGTCCGTCGTCGACGCGCTGGTCCCCTTTGGTGGCATCCGCATCGAGGACAACATCCACGTCACCGCCGCTGGCCCCGACAATCTCACGCGACCGAGCCTGCCTGATGAAGCGCTCCGTCCGCGGCGCTCATGAAGGTGACCATGACCACGCGTTCCAAAACCCGATTCCTGCTGGCGTGTGCGCTGGCGTCGTCGACGACGGTGTCGGCTGCTGCACCGGCGACCACCACGACCACGCCTCCCGTCGCTGCGGTGACGGCCGCTTGTCCGCCCACCGAGCAACTCGGCGACAGCGTGATCGCGTCGACGGTGACGGTGTTGGCCGACGGCGACAGTGGTGCGGCCAGCTCGGGGAGCGGCTTCTTCATCGCCGCCGACCTCGTCGCCACCAACTGGCACGTCGTCAAGGGCGCCAAGGGTCTGCGGGTCAAGCGCACCACCGACACCGAACCCGTGGCGGTGCTGGGCGTGGTGGCTGCCGACCTCGCCAACGACCTCGCCATCATCCAACTCAAGGCCCCGGCCACCGGCGTGCCCCTGGCGCTCAGCGAGGTCATCCCCAGGCGGGGGGCCCGGGTCTTTGCCTTTGGCTCGCCGCGCTTGCTCGAAGCCACGATGTCCGACGGCATCGTCAGCGCCGAGCGGGACCTCGAAGGGGCCCAGCGCATCCAGATGACCGCGGCGGTGTCGCCCGGCAGCAGCGGCGGCCCCGTCACCGACACCTGCGGCCACGTCGTCGGCATCGCCTACATGAAGGTCCGCGACAGCGAGGCCCTCAACTTCGCGATTCCAGCCCACTTTCTCGTCACGCTGCAGGGAAAGGTGGGTGAACCCCACACTCCCGACGACATGGAGCGAGCCGGCGCCAGCACCCTGCGGCAGGTGACCGCCAGTCGCCTGGGCGTGCCCGCGGGCGTCGATCCCGAGCGCTGGGTGCAGGTCGATCCAGTCGCCCAGCGCTTCTTTGTGGGCATCGACAAGCGGGAGCTGGCGGGCCCGGATTTCTTCGAGCACGTGGGCCGGCGGGAGCTGCTGAAGAAGGCTGACAACGCATTGCCCGTGGCCCTGTATGCCGGTGCCGGCGTCTGCGGCGCGGCCAGCGTCGTGACCTGTGCGTTGTCTGTGCCGCTGGTTGGGGCCCTCGGCCTCGGTCTCCTCACGGCGCCGATTGGTGCCGTCGGATTGTGTGCCAGCGCCGGCCTCGGCGCGGCGGGCTTCCTGACCTGGCAGGACAACGCTGCCCCGGACCTCCCCTTCGCCGAGCGCCACAAGATGGCCGAGGCCCACAACGAGCATTTGCACAAGCGCGCCAGCGCGGCAGCGACGAAGGCGGCACCGCCCCCGGCCAGGCAGACATCGAAGCCCGCCCCTGGGCCCGTCGACCCGACCGATGCCGATGCCGACGCCGCCGCCGCCAATGCCCCGGTCGGCGACGCGCCGCCACCGCCCCGGGCCACGCCGACACCGCCGTTGGACCGGCCCGCCGGCAGCGAGCAACCCCGGATGCAATTTTGAAAGCCGTCATCCGCGCCGTCGTCGTCGTTGTCGTCGTCCTCACCGTCTGCGTCGCCCTCGCGGTCGCCGTCGGGACGGGACCGGGCATCGGCACCGTGTGGGGGATGCCGCTGGCGCTGGTGGCGGTCGCCATCGCCGTCGTCGAAAACGGCGTCGCCTGGGCCATCGCGTCGGCGCGCCGGACCGAACGCTTCTACGACCTCGTGGGCAGCGCGACGTTTTTGAGCCTGGTGGGTCTTGGCGTCAGCGCCCGCGTCAGTGAAGGCCGCGTCGACGTCGTGGCCATGCTGCCGCTGGCGCTGGTGGCGGTGTGGGCGGCGCGGCTCGGGTCGTTCTTGTTTGCCCGCGTCCACAGCGCCGGCAGCGACGGCCGCTTCGACGAACTCAAGCTGCACCCGGTGCGCTTCGCGGTGCCGTGGGCGCTGCAGGCGCTGTGGGTGGTGGTGACGGT
>CAJBHN010000391.1 GCA_903952805.1 uncultured Myxococcales bacterium
CCTGCGCGCCGTTCGGATCAAGGCGCAGGATCGATCTTGACGGTGGTGGCGTCCAGGCCGGTGGTGCTGCCGATGGCCGTGGCCGTGCGTCGGGGCGCTTCGAGGAACGAGGCCACCACCAAGTCCTCAGGCGACGCGGATGAGACCTCACCCCCGACGCTCCGCGTCGACCCCTCTCCCTGAAGGGAGAGGGGTGCAGACCCCGTCCTCTTCGGCCCCCCTCGCCCTTCAGGGAGAGGGGGTTGGGGGGTGAGGTCTCCGCGCGACGGTGATGTGTGGTGGCGCGTACTGCCGGGGACTTGCTCTCTGGAGACGAACATGCGGGCCGAGCGGGGGTCCCACCGGGGGAGTGGCCCGTCGACGTGACCGTACACCCAACAAAAAACCCAGCGTTTCCGCTGGGTTATCTGTGACTTCGTGGTGGGCACGCCAGGATTCGAACCAGGGACTCCTACCGTGTGAAGGTAATACTCTACCGCTGAGTTACGCGCCCGTTGAAGTCGGCGAGTTCCTACCAGAGTGTTGGCCGTTGTCCAGCGGTGTTTGCAAATCGCCGACCACCAGCAGGCGGGAACGCTGGCGGCGGCGGCCCGGTCTGCCACACTGCCGTCATGCTGCGCTCCGCCCCGGTCTTGCTCTTGTCCTGTGTGTTTGGCGCCGTCGCCTGCGTCCCCGATGCGCTGGCCCCCCGAGAGCCCGTCACCTTCGTGCTGCCGACGGCGGCGCGGGCGGACTTCCTCGACACGCCCTTTCCGTCCGATCTGTTGATTCTCGACGACGGACGCCTCGACTTGCGGACGTTTCCAAACCCCTTCAACAGCGCCACCCTCGAGGATTTCCTGCACATCTTCGAGACGGCGCCGGCGTGGGCGGGCACCAGCACGCTGTATTTCAAGGTCGAGGGCGGCGTCGACGAAAGCACCTTGCCCATCGACGCCCGCGCCAGCGTGGCCGACGACAGCGGCCTCTTTGTCGTCGAGCTCGACGGCCCGTCGCGCGGACGACACCTGCCCATTGAGTGGGCAAACTACCCCGCGGGGACGGCGTTTCTGCCGCCCGGGACCATCGCTGTGAACCTGCTGCTCGGCGCGGTCCCCCAGGGACGCTTCGCGCTGGTGGCGACCTCGGCGCTCAAGCACAGCAATGGCACCCGCCTGGGCCCGTCTGACGACCTGCGCGCGTTGATTGCCTGCGAGGTGCCAGCTGCCGTCGACCGCGCCGTCGACTGCGCGCCGTGGGCAGCGCTGCCCGAAACCCTCGGGCTCGACGTCAACGACATCGCCGTCGCCACCGTCGTCACGCCGCAAGACAGCAGCCGTGGCCTGCTGGCCGCCAACGACGTCGCCCGCGCCTACACGCCGGTGGTCTCCAACATCCGCGAACGCCCCACCGGCCAAAACGCGCTCTACACGACCTACGACGGCGTCATCCGGCTGGCGCAGTTTCAGGCGGGCACCCCGCCGTTTGACATCCACGACGGCAGCAGCGGCGGCTTCGTCTTCGACGACGACGGCATCCCGTTGGTGCAGGCCGAAGAAGACATCCCGTTTACGCTGACGGTGCCCAAGGTCCTGACGATGCCGGCGACGGGCTGGCCCGTCGTCATCAACGGCCATGGGACCGGCGGCGATCTCAACTCCGGGCTTGGCACCCGCGCCGGCGCCGAAGCGTTCCACATCACGCAGGCCCGCAGCGCGATGTTCGCCATCTCGGAGCCCCTGCACTTCACGCGCACCGGCTATCGCGAGGGCCAGGAGGAGTCGCTGACGTTCAACTTCTTCAATCCCCTCGCCGGCCGCGACAACTGGCGCCAAAGCGCGCTGGAAAAAGTCATGCAGGTGAGCGCGTTGTCGACGATGACGTTTGCCGGCGTCGACGGCACCGTGCGCTTTGATGCTGGCAACATCGGCTACTTCGGCCACTCGCAGGGGGGCATCGTCGGCGGGCTGTTTGTGGGCATCGAGGATCGCATCACCGGCGCGCTGTTGTCGGGAGCCGGCGCTGGCTTCGCGCCAAGCTTGATCGAAAAGACCGAGCCGGTGGTCATCGCCAATGTCTTGAAGCTGGTGCTGCAAATCCCCGACGACGAACCCGTTGACCGCTTCCACCCCGTGCCCGCCTTGTTGCAGACCTTTGTCGACGCCGCCGACCCCCTCAACTACGGCGCCGCCTGGCGTCATCGCCGCGGGCGTCAGACGCCCCACCTCGTGGTCACCTCGGGGCTGCTGGACACCTTCACCCCCAAGCGCAACCACTCGGCCCTGGCCGGCGCCTTTGGCCTGCCCCAGGCGTCGCCCGTCGCCGAGCAGTTGGAGATCCTCGACATCCTCGGCATCGACGACGTCGGCGACTCCGCCGTCAGCGGCAACCTGCGCACCGACGACGGCGAGCCCCTGACGGCGGCCATCATGCAGTACCCGGCCGACGGCCATTTCGCGGTGTTCAACAACCCCGCCGCCCAGGCCCTCTTCACCCAGTTCTTCACCACCCTGCTCGACGGCACGCCCACCGCGTCAACGAATCCGTGAACGCACACCGCACTTGCGCCCACCGACCTCCTGATTGTTAAAAGGCCCCATGGCTCAATGGTCACAACGACGGCTGTCGCGGTGGGGACGGCGAATCACCACGTCGGCCGCGCTGTCGATGCTGACGGCGACGCTGATGACGACGCTGGTGACGGTGTCGATGCTGTCATCGATGGTGGCGCGGGCCAGCACCGGGCTGCTGCCGGTCGATGCCAGCGCCATGGGCCAAGACGAAGCCCGGGTGCGCCGCGGTATCATCGAGGGCGCTCGGGATGTGCTGAAGGCCGACGCCGTTGTCATCGGCGCCGTTCCGGGTGGCATGGCCGCCTGTTCAGCCGACCCGGCGTGTCTGCGCGGCCTCATCGACTCACACGGCGTCGACGCCCTCGCGGCCTTCGTCGTCACGCCGACGGGCAGGGCTCCGGCGTGGGCTGACGTCCGTGTCATCGTTTACGACGTCAAAGGCGTGGCGTCGTTTCGCAGCAGCCAACAGCTGTCGACCGACACCGACCTGCAGGCGCTGATGGTGCGGACCTTCGACCCCGCCCGCGATACCGCTCGCCTCGACGTGCTCGGCGTCGAGCCAGGCGACGCCATCCTGGTCGACGGCCTGGGCGCCGCGGCGACGTCGTTGTTGCGCGCCGGCCATCACACGGTCGTCATC
>CAJBHN010000392.1 GCA_903952805.1 uncultured Myxococcales bacterium
CCCGACGACCTCGACCTCGCCCTCGAGATCGAGGAAGAGTAGCTGGGCTGTGGCCGACCTGGTCGACCGCCCGCCGACAGACAAGCCGCTTGCGCCATCAAGCAGCGATGACGCCCACCGTGACAGGTGGGCGTTGTTGCTGGTCTTGGGAGTGGCCGCCGGGGTCATTTTGCCGTTGTTGGGCGCCACGGGCTTTTTTGACCCCTGGGAGACCAACTACGCCGAGGTGGCCCGGCAAATGGTCGTCAGGGACGACTACCTCTATCCGTTTTGGAAGGATGCCCACTTCTTCAGCAAGCCCATCTTGCTGTTTTGGCTGACGGCGCCTCTCTACCGCGTGCTGGGCGTGGGCGAGGCAGGCCCCATGCCCGAGGGCGTTGAGTTGCTGGGCCGATTGCCGTCGGCCTTGATCGGTCTGGCCACCGTCGCGGTGCTGTTTGTGGTGGCGCGGTGCTTCTGGTCCCGGCGGGCGGCGACGTTGTCCGCGCTGGTGCTGGCGACGACGCCCTATTGGGCATTTCTGGCTCGGCAGGCCATTACCGACATGCCCTACGTTGGCCTGTCGAGCATGGGGCTGTTGCTGCTGCTGCCCACCATCTTTGGTGGCGACGAAGAACGAAAACGCCTCTCCCAAACCCGGCTGCCCTGGTGGTTGTTGGGGGTGGTGAGCGTCTGCTTGGTCCCCCAAGCGTGGGAGATCGCGCGGAGCGCGGCGTTCTTCAATCGCGTTGACGTCTTTGGCAGCGAATGGGCCACCCGCGTCGTCGTTGGCGTGGTCGGCGTCGGCCTGGCGATGGGATTTATCCTGCTGCTGCGACGTCGGGGGCGAGACCCGTATCTGGTGGGTGCGGCCCTGTGCTTTGCCTTGTCCATGCTGGCCAAGGGCCCAGTGGGGATGGCGTTGTGCGGCCTTGTCCTCGTCGTCAGCGTGGGACTGGTCGGCGGTGCGGCAGGCCTCGGGGCGGCGCTGCGGACCATGCTGCGACCGGGCTGGCTGTGGGCGGCGGCGCTGTTTCTGCTGGTGGCTTCACCATGGCCCCTGGTCATGTTGGCCTACGATGGCCTCGACGAAGCCCGCAAGACCTGGTTCGACCGCTTCATCCGCTACGACCTGCTCGGGCGTGTGGGCAGCGGCGTCCACGGCGACCGCGGGGGCATCGAGTACTATGTGCGAGTCCTCGGGTTTGGCATGATTCCCTGGGTTGGGCTGGTGCCGGTCGCTGTCGTCGATGGCTTGAACGGCCTGCGACGCGTGGCTGCCTCCCGCGAGGAGCGCTTGCTGACGGTGGCCACGGTGTGGGCCTGCGCTGCTTTTCTCTTCTTCTCCCTCATCACGACGAAATTCCATCACTACGCCCTCCCCTTCACGGTGCCGGCGGCGTTGCTGGTGGGACACCTGCTCCATCGATTGGCCGACGCCACTCCCCGGGCCCAATTGGTGGTCGGAGGCTTCGCCGTCATCGTCGGCGCCATTGTGCTGCGCGAGTTGTCGTCGTCGCCCTGGGAATGGATTGATTTATTTACCTATCATTATAAGGGTTATAAGCCCGAGTATTACTTTCCAGTCGAAAGACTTGATGTGATCGAGTTAGCCGGACGGTCCGGCGCCAAAGGGGCTCCGCTGGCGATGTCCTGGTTTGCCCTGGCCCCCTCGGTAGCCGGCACCATGTCCCTGGCGCTGCCGGTGTTGCTGGCGGTCTGGCAATGGGCCCGCGTCGGCCGCGGTGGTGGTGTGCTGGCGGAAATGCTCGACGTCAAAGAAGCCATGGGGCGAGGCCTGGTGGTCGGCGCGGTCGTGGGGGCGACGCTGTTGTCGGTGGTGGCCGTGCAGGGATTCATGGGCCGGGCCAGCCAGCATTGGAGCC
The DNA here is from genome assembly GCA_903952805.1 of uncultured Myxococcales bacterium. Taxonomy (GTDB): domain Bacteria; phylum Myxococcota; class UBA727; order UBA727; family VGSZ01; genus VGSZ01. Next base: position 1,866 of record CAJBHN010000392.1, read on the forward strand.
AGCGCTGGTTGGTGGGGACCTGGTACGCTACGCGTCAGGGTGATGAACCTCTGATTGCATTTCAAATGGATTGGAAAGGCGAGACGTTTTACAGTAAAAACGCGGAAGTACAGATCAAGAAAAATGCAGCCGACCTTCGCCTCGCCGTTGAGCGACCGGGGCGCGAGTTCGTGCTGGTACAGACCGACCGACTCGATGGTCTCAAGACGGCCCTGGGGCCGGGTGGCAGCAGCCGGGTCACCGTTGTCGACCGCAGCAGCGCCAAATGGCTGTTGGTCGTCGTGGACTGAGTGGCGTCGGCACTGAACTGCTGGGCTGTCGGTCAGCCGCGCCAGGCGTCGCCATCGAATTGTCCTGATTGTTTATATCTTTGGCACCACCACGATTGAAGCAATCCATGCAACCGACGACCCCGACACCGGCCCCGGACCCAACCTCCACGGCGTTGATGCCTGCCAAGGCCCCTCGTCCCCCGGGGTGGCTTGGGGGCGCGTTGGTGGTGGCACCGCCGTTGATGCTCATCGCCCTGAGATCGCTGGGCTTCGAGATCGCTGGCCAGGTCGTGGCTGGTGGCGTCATGGCGATGGTCTTTGGACTCGTGGAGTCGAGCCGGGCGCTCAGCGGCTGGTTCTTGGCGCGCGCCACCAGGCACCACGGCATCATCGTGAAGCGGGGGGTGCTCAGCGGCATCGTTCTGTGTCTGCCCGTGCGTCCAGGGGCCACCGCCGTGGGCGCCCAGGTGTTGTTCGCGGCGACCAATGACCTGATCTGGCGGGTGTCGTTGCCCCGCGTCGACGTCGTCGAGTTCACCGTGGCGCGTCGCAGCCTGTTGTCTCGCACCAAAATCCTGATCGATGGGGGCGAGTTTGACGCCGCCTTCGTGGTCGACAGCGCCGACGACGCGATGTCGGTCGGCAGCCGTCTGGGGCCGGCGGTGCGCGAGGCCCTGCTGTTCCTGTTTGCAGGCACGTCGGTGCGTCGCGTCCGATTCACGCAGCATGCCGTTGAAATCGAGCTGCCCCGCCGCGGCAACGTCGTCGAACCCGTCCTGACGGCGCTGCCTCTGCTGCGGGCGTTGGCTGACGCGATCGATGTGCCGCCCACGTTGCCCGCCCATGCCCTGCGGGCCCACAGTCCGGGCGGCAGCTCAACGGGATTCTGACGGATTCTGATGGGCTACAGCGGCAAGCCAAAGAGCCGGCGGGCGTTGGCCCCGGTTTGCTCCAACACCGTGCTGAGCTTTGAACCCCGGACCTCGGCGACGAAGGCGGCCGTATGGGCCACCCAGGCCGGCTCGTTGCGTTTGCCGCGGCAGGGGACGGGGGCCATGAAGGGAGCGTCGGTCTCGACGACATAGCGGTCGCCGGGGACCATCTTGGCGACGTCGCTGAGTTCGCCGTTGTTCTTGAAGGTGACGACGCCTGGAAACGACAGCAAAAAGCCCAGATCCAAAGCCGCTTTGGCTTCGTCGAGGGTGCCGGTGAAGCAATGAAACACGCCGCCGACGTCGAGGGCGCCTTCGCTGCGCAAGATCTCGATGGCCTCCTTGAAGGCGGGAGCGTCGGTGGCGCCATTGCGAACATGCAGCACCAGCGGTTTGCCAGCGCGTCGCGCCGCGCTGATCTGGCGGGCAAACACCGTCCGCTGCACATGCCTTGGGGAGTGGTCGTAGTGGTAGTCGAGGCCGCATTCGCCAACGGCGACGCAGCGGACGTCCCGGGCGAGGTCGACGAGGGCGTCGTCAAAGCCGTCGACGACGTCCTTGGCTTCGTGGGGATGCACGCCCACCGCCGCGAACAGGTCGGGATGCGTGCGGGCCAGATCAAGGCTGCGCCGGCTGGAGGGCAGGTCGCAGCCGACGTTGATCATGGCGGTGACGCCGGCGGCGCGGGCCCGGGCCAAAACGGCCTGGCGGTCCTCGTCAAAGCGATCACCGTCGATGTGGCAGTGGGTGTCGACGAGCATGCGCTGAGGTGCCATCAAATGCGGCGATGGCCAAGGCGGACACCGACGAGTTCTTCTCCACCATCGAGGGCAAGGGCACCCTGCCGCCGGTGGTCGCCTTCGGGGGCGCCGAGCGCGTCTTTGTCGACGACGCCATCGCCACGCTGCGAGGGCGCGTGTTGTCGGGTGGGCTCGCTGACTTCAACCACGACCGCACCAGCGCCCGCGATCGACGCGCGCCAGACATCCTGGCGATGTGCCTGACCCTGCCGGTCATGGCCCCGCGTCGCCTGGTGGAGGTCCGCGACGCCGACAGCTTCAACGACGCCGACGTCGAAGCCCTGGCCGCCTACCTGGTGCGTCCGGCCACCGAGACCGTCCTGATGCTGGTGTGTGGCGACATCGACTTCCGCTCTCGCTTTGTGAAACTTCTTGAGAAATCAACAGGTTGCCTCGTCTGCCGCTTTGACCATCCCACCGATGGTGCCATGCCGGGCCTGGTGGTCCGCCGCGCCAAGAAGGTCGGGCTGAGCCTGGGGCCGGGGGCGGTCGAAGCCCTCGCGATCACCGTCGGCGCCGACCTGACCCTGTTGGAGCGGGCCCTCGAAAAGCTGGCGATCGCTTGTGACGGCGTCGTCAACGCCGGGGACGTCAGCGCCCACGTGGCCGACACCCACCTCGAAAACGCCTTCGCCTTCGCCGCCGCCGTGGCCGTCGGCAACCGTCAGGCCGCCGTCGCCGCGGCTGCCCAACTGCAAGCGGCCCGCGAAGAGCCGCTGCGCCTGATCGGCTTGTTGGCCTGGCAGATGCGGCAGGTGGCCCATGCTCGCGTGTTGCTCGACGAGGGCAAGGATCCCGCCCGAGAGCTGCGCCTCTTTGGCGACCGCGCCGCACCCGTGCTGCGTGCCGCCCGGATGCTGCCGGCCGAGGGTCACGCCCGCCGTCTGGTCCTGCTCGCCGAGGCCGACGTCGCCCTCAAGTCGTCACGACAGCCGCCCTGGTTGTTGATGATGCGCCTGGTTCAAGACTTGACGGTCCCCGTCCCCCAGCAACCTCGACGCTGATGGCTCAGGTCGGTGGCGTCGGCGGCGTCGGATCGCGTGGTCGACGTCGGAGGCCGCGAGCCAGGATGGCGCTGTTGTAGGCGGCCACCGACACCATCGCCAGGACGTAGAGCAAGGGCGG
>CAJBHN010000393.1 GCA_903952805.1 uncultured Myxococcales bacterium
CGTCCATGAGCTGGTCAAGCGCCGACGACGACCACGACAGCTCCCCTGCCAGTCTCGCCCACGCTGCCCCAGCTCAGACCGTGAAGGATTCACCGCAGGAGCAGCTCTTCACTTCGTTGGGGTTTTTCAGCACGAAGCCCGAGCGCATGAGGCTCTCTTGCCACTCGAGCACCGAGCCGCCGAGATACAGCAGGCTCTTGGGGTCGACGACGATCTTGGCGCCGTAGCCTTCGAAGACGCGGTCTCTGGCGTCGGGTGCTGGCGTGAAGCTGAAGGTGTACGACAGCCCCGAGCAGCCCCCTCCCTGGATGCCCACGCGCAACAGCTGACCGACCTTTTCTTCCTTCTCGGCGAGCTGCGCGATCTTGTGGGCCGCGCGCTCGGTCAGCGCCAGCCTGTCCTTGGGCACGACGACGGGGGGCTCCGTCGACGCGGGGGCCTTCTTGGTGCCGATGCCGGTCAGTTGCGTGGCCATGGGCCTCTCCGATGCATCAAGGGCAGATGCGGGTGCAGGTGCAGGTGCAGGTGCAGGTGCAGGTCAGGCCGACAGTGGCAGCACAGACTCGATCACGAGGCCATGTTTGGTGGCGTAGGCGGCGACGGTGGCCTTGACGCGGGTGTCGACGTCGGCGTCGCTTTCACCCTCGCCACGGTTGGCGCCGGCCATCTTTTTTTCGTGGTCGTAGACGTCGGCCACGCTCAGCAAGCCCTTCTTCAGCTTGTAGTCGTAGATGGCGGCCTTGACGGCCTCCTCGGCGAGGACCGAGCAGTGGATCTTCACGGGGGGCAGGGCGAGCTCCTCGGCGATCTGGGAGTTCTTCAGGCCCTCGGCCTCATGAATGCTCTTGCCCTTGACCCACTCGGTCACCAGCGATGAGCTGGCGATGGCCGAGCCACAGCCGAAAGTCTTGAACTTGGCGTCCTCGATGATGCCGTCGTCGCTGACGCGCAGCTGCAGCTTCATGACGTCGCCGCAGGCGGGGGCGCCGACGAGGCCGGTGCCGACGTTGTCGTCGCTCTTGTCGAGGGAGCCGACGTTGCGGGGGTTTTCGTAGTGGTCGATGACCTTGTCGCTGTACGCCATGGTGATGTCCTCGGTGATGGGCTGGGTTCGTTGAAAGCGGTGATGCAAGTCAGATGCGCGGAGGCGCGATGTGGTGCGCGAGCGGGATCAGTGCGGGGCCCATTGGACGCTCTTGAGGTCGACGCCCTCCTGGAACATCTCCCACAGCGGCGAGAGCTCACGCAGGCGGTTGGCAGACTTCACGACGAGGTCGGCGACGTGGTCGATCTCGGCCTCGGTGTTGAAGCGGCCGATGCCAAAGCGCAGGGAGCTGTGGGCGAGGTCGTCGCCGACGCCCAGGGCCCGCAACACGTAGGAGGGCTCGAGTGACGCCGACGTACACGCCGACCCTGACGACACCGCGACGTGTTTGTTGATGGCCATCAACATGCTCTCGCCCTCGATGAAGGCGAACGAGATGTTCAGGTTGCCCGGCAGGCGATGCTCGACGGAGCCGTTGACAAAGACCTGGGGGACGCCGGCTTTGAGCTTGGCCAGCAGGCGGTCGCGCAACCCGGTCAGGCGCTGGGCCTCGTCGGGCATGTCGCGCTGGGCGAGCTCGCAGGCCATACCGAAGCCGACGATGCCGGGGACGTTGAGGGTGCCCGAGCGCAGGCCCCGCTCATGACCGCCGCCGTCGATCATCGGCGTCAAACGGACCCGCGGCTTGCGGCGCACATACAGCGCCCCCACGCCCTTGGGCCCGTACATCTTGTGAGCGGTGATCGACAGCAGGTCGATCTTCATGGCCTCGACGTCGATGGGAATCTTGCCGACGGCCTGCACCGCGTCGGAGTGAAACAGCACGCCCTTGCTGCGGCACAAAGCGCCGATGTCGGCGATGGGGTTGACCGTGCCGATCTCGTTGTTGGCGGCCATGATGCTGACGAGGACGGTGTCATCGCGCATGGCAGCGGCGATGGCGGCGGCGGTGATGATGCCGTCGGTGTCGGGCGTGAGATACGTGACGCTGAAGCCTTCCATCTCGAGAGCGCGGCACGAGTCGATGACGGCCTTATGCTCAATCTTCGACGTGATGATGTGCTTGCCCTTGTCCTGGTAGAAGTGCAGCGCCCCCTTGATGGCGAGGTTGTTGCTCTCGGTGGCTCCCGAGGTGAACACGATCTCCTTCGCCGATGCGCCAATGATGGCGGCCACCTGCTCGCGGCCCTTCTCCACGGCGCCCTCGGCCTCCCAACCAAAGCTGTGGTTGCGGCTGGCGGCGTTGCCAAAGATGGTCGTGAAGTAGGGCAGCATCGCCTCGAGGACCCGGGGATCCATGGGCGTCGTGGAATGATTGTCGAGGTAGATCGGGCTGGTC
>CAJBHN010000394.1 GCA_903952805.1 uncultured Myxococcales bacterium
CCGCTGTCGCTGGCGGCGTGGTCGCCGCCATTGGCATTGTCGGCTTCGCCCTCGAAGCCTCGGTCCTCGAAGACCCCACCGCCTCGGGCGACGACAAGAACCTCGCCCTCGTGGCCGGCTGGCTCTCTCTCGGCGTCGCCGCCGTCGGCCTGGTCAGCACCGGGGCGGGGGTCGCCTGGGCCATCGTCGATCCTGCCCCCATCGGCTCCCCATCAGCCCCCGCACCGACGTGGTTGGCGCCATGGTTGGCGCCGTCGTCGCCCGCCGCCGCCCCTGCCGGGCCCTGAACGCGGCGTCACCCGTCACCGGTCACCGGTCAGCCGTCGATGAACGCGAGCAACTGCTCCAGCACCTTTGACGGCACATGTTCGCGCATGGTGTCGCTGTTTTCCGCCAGGGCGGCCAGGTCGTCGAACTCGCCGGGGGACCGGATATGGCGGGCGATGGCGTCGTCGCCCACGGCGTCCCGCAGGCGGCGGAACACTTCAAAGGCGACCCAGACGTCGTCGATGTAGCTGCTCACGCCGACCGCGGCGCTTTCGCGCAAGAAATCATCGGACTCGGCCAGATAGACCAGGGCCGCCGCCGCCAAGCGCCGCTCATGGGCCGGCAACGACAGGTCAAACGAGACCCGGCGGAACAAGCCAAACAGCATCGGCAGGCGCTCAAAGAATCGTCGGGCGACCTTGCCGAAGCGCTCCTCGAAGGCGTGCCCCTCGGCGAGGACGAGGCGCAGGTACTTCTCCTGCATGAGATTGAGCGAGTCGTGGAGCATGGTGACTGGACCTCGATGAGTTCTGACGATCGGCCGCTGGCTTTTCGGCCGATGGACAGGCAATCGTGCCGCGCCGGGGCCGCCCCGTCGACCCGGTCAGCTTGACACCATCGAGGCGTGGTCAGCCACGCTGTGTCATCCTGACCCAGCTTCGGGCTCGCCTCTCGCCGGGTCCATCGCCAGGATCGGCGTCGACCTTGATCCGCGTGGACGTGTGACCACGACAGGAGCGAGCAACCGTCGCTGGAGCGCAGACCATGATGAAGCGTCGGGACGTCGTGATGGTGGGTGTGTCGGGCCTGGCGGGGCTGTCCGCCGTCGCTGTGGCCGCCGGCGACCCCGTCGGCACCTCGTCGCCATCGGCGGGTGCCGCCACCGCCCGCCTCGAGGTCGAAGCCCGCCTTGGCGCCCAGCGCGACGCCTGGAACCGCGGCGACCTCGACGCCTTCTGCGCCGACTACGCCGACGACGCCGTCTTCTTGTCGCCGTCGGGCCTGACCCGTGGCCGCGCCGAGGTCCTCGCCCGCTATCGCAAGAAGTACGGCGCCGCCACGGCGACCATGGGCACCTTGTCCTTTGACACCATCGACGTCGTTGCCGGCAGCGACGTCGTCACGATGGCCATGCGCTGGCAGCTGACGTGGCCGGACCAGCCCGGCGCGGCCGGCCTGACCCTCATCACCTGGGTCAAACGCGGGGGCCGTTGGTTGCTCGCCCAGGACGCCAGCATGTAGGTCGCCGTCGTCGTCGTCGTCGTCAACGACAAACCCCCGCCGGAGCACAGGCTCGGCGGGGGGGTGGGTGCAGACAGGGCGTCAGCTCAGAAGCGCGACCAGAGGTATTGGTTGGTGACCTCGTGGTGGAACTGGATCTCGGGGACCTTGATCAGGGCACCGAGGCTCTTGGCGCAGCGGTCGGCCTGCATCTGCTTGATCTCGGCGAACTTGCCCACGACGCTCTCGCCCAGGACGTCGTTGACCCACTTGCTGCTCTTGAACAGCCGGATGGCGTCGTTGATGTTGTCGGGCAGGTAGCGGGTGCGGGCGCGCTTGGCCTCGTCGGCGCGGTCCGAGCGTGGGCCTTCCAGGGCCGTGCGGGCGACCGTGTAAAACGCCAGGTAGGGGTTGACGTCGGGGCCCACCGAGCGGACCTCGATGCGGGCGCTGCGCTCGTTGCCGGCGGGGATGCGCACCATCGAGCCCCGGTCGTTGGCGCTGGACTTGATCTGGTTGGGGGCCTCGTAGTGGGGGTCCAGCCGGCGGTAGGCGTTGACCGACGAATTGAGCACCAGGCAGAGGTCGTCGGCGGAGGTCAGGATGCGGTCGATGGCATCCCAGCCGGGCTGCGAGAGGTTGTCCTTGCCGCCCTTCTCCCAATAGAGGTTCTTGCCGGCCTTGTTGAACGACATGTTGGTGTGCATGCCCGAGCCGTTCACGCCGGTGACGGGCTTGGGCAGAAACGACGCCGTCATGTTGAGGTTCGCCGCCACCTGACGACACAGCAGCTTGTAGAGCTGGACCTGGTCGGCGGTGATGAGGGCGTCGGCGTAGCTGAAGTTCATCTCGAACTGGGAAGGGGCCACCTCGGGGTGATCCTTCTCGTTTTGGAAGCCCATGGCCCGCTGCACTTCGGCAGCGCCGTCGATGAACGTGCGCAGCTTGTCGCCGGGCAGGGAGTGGTAGTAGCCGCCCGTCGACACGTAATCGAACTTGCCGGTGTCTGGGTAGTGGCGCTCGGCGTCACGGCCCTCAAACAGGAAGCCCTCGATCTCGGGAGCGATGTGACAGACCATCTGGTCTTTGGCGTAGACGTCGTCGGCCCAGCGCTTCAGGCGGCCGCGCATGTCGGAGCCGTAGAGGTTGCCGTCGCGGTCGAGGACCTCAGAGAAGCACAGCACCTTGCCGGGGCCAAACACGTCCGACGGCAGCCAGTAAAACGCCGACCAATCGATGCTCAGGCGCAGGTCGCTTTCATGCTGGGCCGAGAAGCCGCGCACCGACGAGCCGTCAAACGTGAGGTTGTCGGCGCTCTTGAGCAGGAACTTCTTGTCGTAGTCGAGCATCTGCAGCCGACCCTCAAGGTCGGTGAAGCAGACGGTGACGGCCTTGATGCGCTTTTCGTCGTGGAGATACTTGAGGCGGGCCTCGCGCAGCACGTCGCTGGGCACGCGGTCGACGCGGGCTTTCTTCACCTCGAGGTTCATTTCCTCCAGCTTGTCGTAGGGGATTTCCAGGAAGTCGCGCAGGGCATTTTGGGTCGGCATGGTGCCTCCGGTGCAGGGTGCAGGGTGGTGCGGGACGGGTCGCGGGACGGGTCCAGGGCAGGGATCGGACAGGCCGACGGCTTAGCACAGCTGGCCTTGTCAGAAGCAAACCAAGCCTTGAGCGGGCCTTTTTTGCGATAAAACAAGCGAAAACTAGTGGATGCGGGCCTCCGGTTCCGGCAGTCGGCCTGTGGGATACTTGCCCACATGTGGCTCGGCTGTCGGTGCCAGCCAACGCAAATGTCATGCGCGGTCACGAAGCGGTGCCGACGCGGTCGGATGCGGCGACGACGGCGTGGTCCCGGGTGGGGCGTGTCTTTGCGCCAGGCCCGCGGGCAAAAAGCCCCCGGCTGACCTGGTACCTCCCCACAGGGGTTTTGACCGAGTGCTGCCTGGTCTTTTCGACGATCGCTTCGTGGCGTGCTCGGTCTGGCCACAAGGGCCAGCCCTGCGCCGCGCCTGGCGCTCCTCGAAAATCCGCGGCGCATCAACCGGTCAGCTCCACCGTGGCGAGGTACTCGTCGGCCCGGTCAAGCGCTGCTGGCGCCCAATTCTTCGAGGGACTGCACCACGACGTCGGCCCCCAGGCGTCGGGCGACCTGCAGACGGTGCAGGCCGTAGGCGACGATGACAGCGCCGCTGCCGGCGGCCCGGGCGGCGCCGACGTCCCTGGCGGTGTCGCCGACCATGAGCACCCGACGGGGATCGAGGCCCACGGCGCGGCAGGCGGCGAGGACGACGTCGGGGGCGGGTTTGGGGCGCATCGGCGGGTCGGTGCCCTGCACGTGGGCAAAGGCCGACAGCAGGCCGCAGGCCGCCAGCTGGTGGCTGGCGCGGTCGGTGGGCTTGGTGGTGGCCACCGCCAGCGGCAAGCCCAGGGCCCGCAGCAGGCCCAGGCCGGCCACGACGCCGGGCAGGGGTGGGGGGTCGCGGTCGGGGTGCAGGTCGTGGTGCACCAGGTACCGGTCGATGAAGCGTCGACGGCGCACGGCATCGCCGTCGGTGATGAACGCGTCGTAC
>CAJBHN010000395.1 GCA_903952805.1 uncultured Myxococcales bacterium
GCTCCAACATCCGCTTCAGTTGGTGTTGATTGACAATGGTCAGCAGGTGGGTGGTCTGGCCGTCGACCTCGACGGTATGGATGACTTCTTCGACCATCTCCCGGCGGTTCTTCATGAACCAATTCAGGTTCGCCGAGAATTCCTTGAAGGGTTTGAGCCATTCCATTTCAAGCCGCTCGACGGCAAACAGCGGAATCAACCCCACCAGCGAGCGCACCCGGAACTTCGTATAATTGCCGTCGGGATAGCGCAGCACGTCGTAGAAGAAGCCGTCCTCGACGTCGAACAAGGAGTAATCCTTGTTGCCCATATGCTTCATGGCGTAGGCGACGTAGGTGTAGTGCTGCAGGAATTTCGACGCGAGCCCCTCGTAGACGCTGTTGTCCTTGGCCAGCTCCAGCGCGATGCGCATCAGGTTCAGGCAAAACATGCCCATCCAGCCGGTGGCATCGCTCTGCTCCAACACGCTGCCGTCGGCGAGCTTCTCGCTGCGGTCGATGACGGTGATGTTGTCGAGGCCGAGGAAGCCGCCCTCAAAGACGTTGTTGCCCTCGCGGTCGACTTTGTTCACCCACGACGCAAAGTTGATCAACAACTTGTGGAAGCAGCGCTCCAACCAATCGCGGTCCCCCTTGCCATTGCGGGTACGGTCCATGTTGTAGACGCGCCACACGGCCCAGGCGTGGACCGGTGGATTCAAATCCGAAAACTCCCACTCGTAGGCCGGCAATTGCCCCGAGGGATGCTGGAATTGCTCAAACAGCAGCATCCACAGCTGGTCCTTGGCGAATTTGGCGTCGACGAGGGCGAAGGGCACGCACTGAAATGCCAGGTCCCAGGCGGCAAACCACGGGTATTCCCATTTGTCGGGCATGGTCATGACGCGCATCGAATTGAGATGGCGCCAATGCTGATTGCGAATCTTCTTGCGTGACTCTGGCGGTGGCCAATCGGGATTGTCGCCGTCGAGCCAGCGGGCCACGTCGAAGATATAGCTTTGCTTGGTCCACAACAGGCCCGCCAAAGCCCGACGCTGCACATGCTTCTCGTCGGTGGAGGCCTCGGGTGGGGCGATGTCGTCGTAGAAGGCGTCGGCCTCCTGCTGGCGCTGCTCGATGATGGCATCGGTGCCGTCGAGGGGCGCGGCCATCGGCGCGTTGGTCAGACGAAAGGTCAGAACCTGCGAGCCCTTGGCCGGCACCACCATTCGATAGTGGATGGCGGCCTTGCTGCCGTAATGGTCCTCGCGGACCGCATCGGTCTCGCCGTCGACGACGAAGCGATGAAACGCATCCTTGGTGCAGGGAGACTTCGACACATGCCCCGGCCCAAAGACGGCGGCAGCGTTGGTCTCGTTGTCGGTGAAGAGGGTGCGGATGCCGCGCGCACCGTAGAGCCACCGCTTGCCCACGCGATTCTGTTTGGGGACCATCGCGTCGGCTTCGACCTCGCTGTCGTCGGCGCACAGGGCCATGCCGTCAGCGCTGGCCGCCTGGTCGATGCGGGGCGGCGTGGTTGGCACCGGCCCCCACGACCAGGTGTTGCGAAACCACAGCTGGGGCAGCACATGCAGCGGTGCATCGACAGCGCCACGATTGTTGACCGTGATGCGGCAGACGATGTCGTCAGCGGAGACCTTGGCGTATTCGACCTCGATGTCGAAGTAGCGGTCCTCGGCGAAGATGCCGGTGTCGACGAGTTCATACTCGGGCCCGACGCCGCCGCGCGATTGGTTCTCACGGACCAATTCCTCATAGGGAAAGCGGGCGTGGGGGTATTTGTACAGGAGCTTCATGTACGAGTGGGTCGGCGTATTGTCGACGTGGAAGTAGTATTCCTTGACGTCTTCGCCGTGGTTGCCCTCGTAGGGATTCACGCCGTAGAAACGCTCCTTGAGGTGGCCGTCCTGGCCATTCCAAAAGGCCGGCGCGAAACAGAGGAGCTGGTAGCGGTCGCAGATGGCGGCGATGCCGTCCTCGCCCCAGCGATAGGCTCTCGAACGGGACTTCTCGTACGGCAGGTATTGCCAGGCGTTGCCGTCGGGCGAGTAATCCTCACGAACGGTGCCCCAGGCCCGGTCGGAGCAATAGGGCCCCCAGCGGCGCCAGCTGGATTGATCATCGACCATGTCGTCGACGCGGGCGCGCTCGGCGCCGATGGGTTTCTTGCTGCTCATGGGGCTCCACCTGGTGGCAACCGCTGCCACCCAGACTACATTGGGTCAGGAATACACGACGACGTCAGCGACGAGTCAGAGCAAGCGAGCCGCATAGTGGGCTGCGCCAATCAGGGGGGCCTTGTCGTTTTGGGCCACCACGATGGGGATCCCCGACAACAGCCCGCGGAAACGACCTTTGTCGACGAAAGACTGCAAGAACGCCGATTCGCGCAACACCGGCAAGAGTTTGGGGGCGATGCCGCCGCCAATGAACACGCCACCGGTCGCCAGGCCTTTGAGGGCGAGGTTGCCGGCCTCGGCGCCGTAGAGGGAGCAGAACAGCTTGGCGGCCGCCACGCACAGCGGGTCTTCTCCCTTGACGGCCTCGATGCCAACGACGGCGCCAACGTCTTGTCCGGCCATGCGCTCGCGCACGTGGGCGCTCTCGGCGGGACCATCGTGGTCGGCGTACCAGCCCCGCAGGAACTCATAGACCGAGGCGAGCCCGGGACCAGCCAAGACGCGCTCCCACGAGACGTGGCCGTCGTGCTTGCGTTGCAGGTGCTTCAACAGCGCGATCTCGAGGTCGTCGCGGGGTGCAAACGAGCAGTGTCCACCCTCAGACGCCATCGGAATATGACGTTCGCCGTCCCACACCAACAGCGCTTCGCCCAGCCCGGTGCCGGCAGCGATGACGGCCAGGTTGCGGCGTCGGTCGAGGGTGCGGCCCGGGTTGAGCATCACCAGTTCGCTGTCGTCGAGAAAGAGCATGCCGTAGGCCGCAGCCTGCAAGTCATTGAGCAGCTTGACGTGATTGACGCCGAGGCCGCGTTTGAGGGCACCCTCGTCGATGGTCCAGGGCAGGTTCGTTGTCTGGCAGTGGCCGTCGACGACGGCGCCGGGCACCCCCAGGCAGACCCGCGTCA
>CAJBHN010000396.1 GCA_903952805.1 uncultured Myxococcales bacterium
CATGCAGCATAGCGACCCGTCAGCGCACTGCCGGGGGCCGTACGCGCCGACGTTCAGGGCCCAAGAACCGCGCTCAGCGCCAGGTAGCAGAGGCTGCCAACGGCGGCGCTGATGGGGATGGTCAGCACCCAGGCGTAAAAGATGCGGGTCGTGACGCCCCAGCGCACCGCCGAGACCCGCTGGGAAGCACCAACCCCCATGATCGACGACGAAATCACGTGGGTGGTGGACACCGGCGCGCCCAACTGGGCGGCCGTGATGAGGGTGATGGCCGCAGCAGTCTCGGCAGCGAAGCCGTGGATCGGCTTGAGGTCGATGATCTTGCTGCCCATGGTCTTGATGATGCGGACGCCGCCCGCGGCGGTGCCCAGCCCCATCGCCAGCGCACACGACGCCACCACCCACGTCGGTGGCGTGCCGGCGGCCTTGTCGACGCTGCCGTAGGCAATGAGGGCCATCGTGATGATGCCCATGGTCTTTTGGGCGTCGGCCTGCCCGTGGCTCAACGCCATGAAGCCGGCCGACGCCATCTGGAGCCAGCGAAACGCCTTGTTGACGGTCTTTGGCCGCATGCCCCGCACCGCCCAGGTGATGGCAATCATGGCGATGAAGCCAATGATGAAGCCCGCCAGCGGCGAAATGAACAAGCCCATCAAGGTCTTTTCGAGGTTGCCCACCTGCACCGCATGGGTGCCGGCCTTGGTGACCGCGGCGCCGATGATGCCGCCCATCAACGCATGCGACGACGACGACGGAATGCCGAACCACCAGGTGATCAGGTTCCACACGATGGCGCCGGTGACGCCGGCGACGACCATCACCTGGGAGACGAGGTGGGGATCGACCATCTTGGCGACGGTGTCGGCGACCTTCAGCCCCATGAAGGCCCCGATGAGGTTCATGGTGGCGGCCATCAGGATGGCCGTCCGCATGGGCAGCACCCCGGTGCTGACGACGGTGGCGATGGCGTTGGCGGCGTCGTGGAAGCCGTTGATGTAGTCGAAAACCAACGCGACGACGACGACGGCGACCAGGGTGATGAAGACGGTGTCCATGGCAGTAATCCCCGTCTGGCCGTGTGGCTATCCGTTTTTGATGACGATGGCCGACAACGAACCGCCGGTGTGGTCGAAGGCGTCGAGCACGCGCTCGAGGCCTTCGAGGAACTCCTTGTGCTGGATCAGGCGAACCGCGTTGTGCTCGTTGCGGAACAGGGCCTTCATCTGGGCGCGATAGATCTGGTCGCCCTCATGCTCCAGCCTCGAGGTCTGGGTGCAGTGGCTGCGCACCTGGTCGAGGTGCTTGAGACCGCGCAGTTTCTCGACGGCGGCCTTCACCTCGGCCCCTGCCTGCACGCACAGCGTCGCCAACTCCAGCGAGCCATCCGGAATGGAGCCGATGACGTGGACCTCCAATTGCATCGCCGTGGCGTGGTTGAGGTCGACGATGTCTTCGAGGTGGGTGGCCAGGTCGTAGATGTCGCTGCGGTCGATCGGCGTGACAAACGTCCGGTTCAGCGCGTCGTAGACCTCGTGGATGACAGCGTCAGCCGCGTGCTCGATGTCCTGCATCTCCTTGATGAGTGCCGGGCGACCCACGCCGTCGTGGTCCTCGCACAGGCGCTTCATCAGGTGGGCGGAGGCCTCGGCGATCTCGGCGCCCTTGATCAGGAGGTCGAAGAACCGGTCTTCGCGAGGCAGGAGCATTTTGACCAGACGATCGATGAGCGGCATGACACGGAGCGTTAGCAGCGGTATCCAGCGCCTCCAAGCATGACTTGGTGACGTTTTGGCAACAGCTATGTTACCATCTACATAGAACTTCAGCCTGCCGAAAACCAAATGACGTCGCGGCTCTTGTCGATGGTGAAGGAGCCAACGGCATCGAGAATCGCGATGATTTCGTCTTCCGGTTTTTGAAACTGGGCCTGCGTCGCCAGCAACAGGTGGGACCACTGCACCTCGCGGCGCTGCGACGGTCCCGTGTGGCCGTAGAGGACGAGGTACTGCAGGATCCAGTTGCTGACCCGCAGCACATGGTTGCTCTCGTCGGCCTTGCTGCAGCGATCGTTCATGGTGAAGAAGCGGTCGGCCAGCGCCTTCACCAGCGACCCCACCCAGGTATTCAACCCCAGCTCGCTCTCCAGCTGCTTGCGGGTCACGACGACGGCGGCGACTTCGTCGACGGCGACGACGCTGGCGGTGCGCAGGGAGGCGGACAAGACCGCGGCCTCGCCGACGACGGCGCCAGCCTGCAGCGTGGCCAATCCACGTCGACGGCCCGTCGCCTTGTCGGTCTGGTAGACCTGCACCGTCCCCTTTTGGATGATGTAGACCTCGGCGCCCGGGTCGCCCTCGACCATCAGGTGTTCATTGGGGGCAAAGATGCGGGTGGGCAGTCCCGCACCACACTTCAAAAAGACCTCGATGTCCTTCTTGAGCTCCAGCGCGGTCTGGTAGCGGTCCTCCCGGTTCTTCTGCAGGCATTTCATGCAGATGTCGGCCAACACCTTGGGGATGTTTGCCTCGGGAGAAATCATTTCGGGCCGCAACACCCGGCAGGCCTGGGCCTGGCGGACGACGTCGACGACCGTGCTGCCCATGTAGGGAGGCTGTCCGGTCAAGATCTCGTAGAGCACGCCGCCGAGCAGGAAGATGTCGGTGCGCTCGTCGATATGCTCGATCTCGGCGAGGGCCTGCTCGGGAGACATGTAGAAAAAAGTGCCAACGATCTGACCGCTCTCGTCGTTCTTCACGCCACCGGCGCGGACCCGCACCGGCATGACGTCGTCCAGGGATTTGCCGACCGCCGCCATCGCGATCGTGTGCGGGGGCTGCCCAGGGGTCGCATGGAGGGAGCCACCGGTGCGATGCAGGAGGCGGGCGATGCCCCAGTCCATCAGGTACACCTCGCCGAAGTTGCCCACCATGATGTTGTCGGGCTTGAGGTCGCGGTGCACGACGCCACGGCTGTGGGCGAAGGCGACGGCGTCACACACGCGCAAGAAGATGTTCAGAAAGCGAAAATACGCCTCACGGCTGTCGCCCGGCGCGCCTTCGGCGAGCAGCTCCGTCAGGGTCTTGCCCCGCACGTAGAGCATCGTGAAGAATTTGGTGCCGTCGTCGTCACCGAAGTCATGGACCGGGACGATGTTTGGGTGCTCGAGCTGCCCCATGATCTGGGCTTCCTCGGCGAAGCGGCCCATGACCTTGGCGTCACCCCGATGCTCGGGGAAGGCCACCTTCATGGCCACCGTCCGCTGGAGGTTGTCGTCGAAGACCTTGCGAATCGAACCCATGCCGCCGCGGGCGACCTCGCCCTTGTCCTGGTACCGCTCGGTGACGTCGCGCTTGAGCACCTTGTCGCTTGGCGCCACCGGCTGCGGCCCCGATGCCTGGGTGTCAATCTTGACCACGGTGATGCGCCCACTCTCCTCGGCGCGCCTGTCGCCCCGGAGCCAGCCCATCAATCCGCCGCTGCCGGCGCCACGCTTCTTGTCGTCGGCCATGCTTCAGTCGATACCACAGCGCTGCTGCTCGCTTGCACCCCGAACACCCCCGAGACCATGCCACCACGCCCAGGCCCCCAGCGTCCGCCCCTGCCGATCGACGCCGTCCTCGACGACGTGGTTGACGCCTTGCGAAAGCATTCCTCGGTGGTGCTGCAGGCTCCCCCCGGCGCCGGCAAGACCACGCGGGTGCCCCTGTCGGTGCTGGAGGCGGGCCTGGTCGATCCAGGCGGCCAGCTGCTGCTGCTGGAACCCCGCCGCGTCGCCGCCCGCGCCGCCGCGGCCACCATGGCCCGCACCCTGGGCGAAAACGCGGGCGCCACCGTCGGCTATCAGGTGCGCTTCGACCGCAAGAGTTCCGCCGCCACCCGCATTCTCGTGGTCACCGAAGGCATCTTGACGCGCCGCTTCGCTGACGACGCCATGCTCGAAGGCGTCTCGGTCGTCATCCTCGACGAATTCCACGAGCGCTCCATCCACACCGACCTGTGCCTGGCCCTCGTCAAGGAGCTGCAGAGCGTTCGCGACGACCTCAAGCTCATCGTCATGTCGGCCACGCTCGACGCCGCCGCCGTCGCCGCCTACCTCGACCACTGCCCCGTCGTCACCAGCGAGGGCCGCCCCTTCCCCGTCGCCATCCGCCACGCCGACAAGCGTCCCCGCGACGACGAACGCCACCTCGACGACAAGGTCGCTGGCGCCCTGCGCACGGTGCTGGCCACCAAAGACGCCGGCTTCGTCGACGACGGCGGCGATGTGTTGTGCTTTCTGCCCGGCGCACCCGAGATCCAACGCGTCCAGCAGCGCCTCGCCAAAGACCCCCTGCCCGGCGACCCCGACATCGTCACGCTCTTTGGTGCCATGACGGCGGCCGACCAGGAC
The DNA here is from genome assembly GCA_903952805.1 of uncultured Myxococcales bacterium. GTDB lineage: Bacteria > Myxococcota > UBA727 > UBA727 > VGSZ01 > VGSZ01. The sequence goes on from CAJBHN010000396.1 coordinate 4,391, forward strand.
CGGGCCCTGTCGCGGGGCCCACGCCGCAAGGTGATCCTGTCGACCAACGTCGCCGAAACATCGCTGACCATCGAAGGCGTCACGACCGTCGTCGACGCCGGCCTGATGAAGAGCGCCCGGTGGGACAGCAAGAGCGACCGCGAACGCCTCGAACTCGTGAAGATTTCGCGCGCCTCCGCCGAGCAGCGGGCCGGTCGCGCCGGCCGCACCCGCCCGGGTCGCTGCTTTCGCCTGTGGACCGAAGCCGAGCACGCCATGCTGCTGCCGAGCCAAGCTCCCGAGATTCACCGGGTCGAGCTGTCGCGGGTCCTCCTCGACGTGGCCTTGTTCACCGGCGCCGACCCCCGCGGCTTCGCGTTTTTCGAGCCTCCTCCCAAAGGCCACCTCGACCACGCGGTGTCCCTGCTGCAATTGCTGGGCGCCCTCGACAGCGACGGCCGCCCCACCGCCCGCGGTCGCGCCATCGCCCGCCTGCCCCTGTCGCCCCGCGCCGCCGCCGTGCTGCTGGCCGCCGCCGACCTCGATGTCGTCGACGACGCCGCCGTCGCCATGGCCGTCCTGGAAGACGATCGGGCCCTGTCGGCGCTGATGCCAAAGACGGCGGCGCAGACGACCGACTCCGATGTGCAGGGGCTCATCGAACGCGCCCAAGACGATCGCCGCCTGCCCGAGCTGCGCCAGGCCGTGCGGGAGCTGGTGCGATTGGCTCCCACCGCTCGTGTCAACGACGACATCCGCCGCGAAGGCCCCGGCCGCCGCCTGAAGCGGGCCCTGCTGGCAGGCTTTCCCGACCGCGTCTGTCGACGACGACGAGCCGGCGAGGGCGAGGCCGCCATGGTGGGCGGCCGCGGCGTCAAGCAACTCTCGGAAAGCGGCGTCGACGCTCCCCTCTTCTTGGCCCTGTCTCTCGAGGGCCGCGGTGCTGCCGCTGGCGTCGCCGTCGCCGAGGGCATCGACCTGGCTCTGCTGCAGAGCATGGCGCCGCACCAGGTCACCGTGCACGACGAAGCCATCCTCGACGACGACCGCGGCGCCTTCGTCGGCGTCCGCCGCACCCGCTTTGCCGACCTGATCATCGAGGAAAAGACCGGCGTCCCCGTCGACGACGACGCCATCGCCGCCGGCCTCGCCAGCACCTTCGCCGACCGCTTTGAGCGGCTCTTTGTGCCCGACGACGCCACCCGCGCCCTGTTGACCCGCTTGCGCTTCGCCATCCAAGCCATGCCCGACGACGAATGGCCCATCGTCGACGACGCCGCCCTCAAGGCCCTGTTGCCCGAGCTGTGCCAGGGCCTGGTGCGCAAGGGTCGGCGCAAGCTCGAGGACGTCGCCGCCGCCGACTGGCATGACGCCGTGTCAGGGCTGCTCGACTGGCAGCTCAAGCAACGCCTTGACGCCGAGGTCCCCCCACGGCTGCAGGTTCCCACCGGCAACGCCATCGCCGTCGACTACGGCCCCGCCCTCGAAGGCGGCGTCCCCGTCCTCGCCGTCCGACTGCAGGAGTGCTTTGGCTGGCTGGACACCCCCCGGGTCGCCAGGGGTCGCATCGCCGTGGTGCTGCATCTGCTGTCGCCGGGCTACAAGCCCGTGCAGGTCACCACCGACCTGCGCAGCTTCTGGCAACGCGGCTACAAGGAAGTGAAGGCCGAGCTCAAGGCCCGCTACCCCAAACACAGCTGGCCCGACGATCCATTGGCGGCCACGCCCGTCGCCAAGGGCCGCTCGACCCGCGGCTGAAGCGCCATCGCCATCCCGGGCGCATCAGGCAAGACGCCGCCTTCTGCTATCGTGCTGTCATGGCTGCACTGGACGCCGACTCGCTCAACGCCGTCATCGACCGCCTGCGGACCACCGAGGGGGTCGTGTGGGTCACCGGCGCCGGGCTGAGCGTGGCGTCGGGGATCAGCCCCTATCGCAAGAGCAAAGACGCGGTGTGGGAGAACTTCATCACCGATTGGGGCACGGCGGCGCGCTTCAAGAGCGACCCCAAGACCTGGTACCAGCGCTTCTGGTTCGCGGCCCATCCCGGGCTGACCGGCGACGGCCTCGACGCCAAACCCAATGCCGGCCACCGGGCCTTGACCGCCATCGTCCGAGCCCGCCCAAACCACCACATCATCACCCAAAACATCGATGGTCTCCACGGCGACAGCGGCACGCCGAGCAAACGCCTGGTCGAGATTCACGGCCGCCACGACACGTTTGTCTGTCCCAACCCCACCTGCTCGATGGCGAAGACACCCGTCACGGGAATTTCGCTCAAGGGCGTCGACGACGGCGACCTGCCCGAGTGCGACATGTGCGGCGCGGTGCTGCGTCCGCTGGTGCTGCTGTTTGACGAGTACTACGACTCCCAGCCGTTTTATCGCGCGCGCGAGGCGCGCAACTGGCTCAACGATGCCGCCGCTGTCGTCTTCGTCGGCACCAGCTTCTCCGTCGGCATCACCAGCATGGCCCTGCACGCCGCCCAGGCCAGCGGAGCGGCGATTATCAACATCAACCCCGAGCCCCTCGTCGACCACGACGCCATCAACCTGATGGCCCCTGCAGAGCTCGCCCTGCCCGCGCTGGCCGCCCAGCTCATCCCGGCGGCGCCGTAAGGGCCGTTGGCCCCCAGGGTCAAAGCCCACATGCTGAGGCAGCCCGACACGGCCTCACCAGCCCACCCGGGCGGGCCCGCTGGCGACGCCGGGACAACGGCGCTACACCACATCCATGACGTCGACACGGCGAGGTTTCTTGTCCCGTGCCGCCCTTGCCGGCGGCGCTCTGGTGTTGCCGACAGGCCTGCTCTCGACGGTGGGCGGAGGTCTGACGGGCTGTTCGAGCAGCAGCACGCAGCGTCGACGCACCGACCACTACGTCGTGTTTTACCTGATGGTTGGTGGCTGGGACGTCATGCTCACCACCGATCCGGTCGATCGCAAGCCGGGCTTCTTCATGCCCTGGGACGACGATGACAACGTTGACTTCGGTGGCGTCACACTCGGCCCGGCGATGGCGCCGCTGAAGCCATTTGCCGATCGTATCGGCATCATGCGCGGCATTCACGTCGACGCCCTCAACCACCCCCAGGCCCGCTTTCGCATGGTGACGGGCAAGTTCAAGCCACCGGGCACCGTCGTCACGGCGCCGTCGGTGCAGACCTTCATCGCTCAGGCCCGCAGCAGCGACTACGAGCTGCCCAATTTGTCGTCAGACCAGCTGCGACCGGCGACCTTTCGCGGCTCCATCGCCGACCCTCGCCTGGAGCCCGTGCGGGTCGCGTCCATCACCCAACTGCGGGGCCTGACGTCTTTGCGGGGCGGGGTGGGCCAATACCGTCGCGACGTCGAAGAGGCGCTGCGAGCCAAGGACGCCCTGACCGAAGCCCGCTGGAAGACCGCGTCGTCGTCGTCGCTGGCGTCGGACTTCCGCACCTTTGCCGATTTGGAGCGGCACCTGGCCCAATCGGACTACGGCCAACGGCTGGCCGGTGCCGAAAGCCTGACCGATAAGGCCAAGGACGCCGTCGGCGCCGTCGACCGGATCGGCAACCAGGTCAAGCTCGCCGTCGAGGCCATCCGCCTCGACCTCGCCCCCGTCGTCACCGTCGGCACCGGGGAATTCGACGCCCACAGCCGCGGCGAATATGCGTCCCACCCAAACGCGGTCAAAAAAGGCATTCGTGCCGTCGCCGCCATTGCCCAGGGGCTGCAAGACGTCGTCGTCGACGACGGCCGCACCCTGCTCGACATGACCACCATCGTCGTCACCAGCGAGTTCTCGCGCGCCCCGTCGAAGAACGAATTGGGGGGCAAGCACCATTGGCCAACCAACAGCATGATCTTCCTCGGCAAGGGCGTTGCCTCCGGCCGTGACGGTGCGCCGCGCGTCTTTGGCGTCACCGACGAAAACCTGGTCGCCCAACCCATCAACCCGAGAAACGGCAGCACCACCGACGGCGCCGACGTCCTCGACATGTCCCACGGCCTGGCCACCATCCTCGCCATCGCCGGTGTCGACCCGCACAAGGCCATTGGCCAAGAGCCCGTCCTCGATCTCCTCGCTTGAGGCCTCCCATGTCTGTCGCTCGCCTGTTGCTCCCATTCGCCCTGCTGGCCTGCGGTCCGGCGCTGGCCTCCGACACGCCGGTCGCGGTGGCTTTGCTGGGGCGCCTGCATTTTCCGCTGCTGCACTTTCCCATTGTGCTGCTGTTGGTGTCGCTGCTCGTCGAGCTGGGGCTGCGCCGCCGGCTGCCGAACGACGCCCGTCGTTCTCTGCTGCGCACCCTGACCACGCTGGCCGCCATCAGCGCCGTGCTCACCGTCGTCAGCGGCCTCGCCTACGCCCAGGGCGAAGACTTCGAAGGCGCCACCGCCGACGCCTTCAACGTCCACCGCGCTGGCGGCATTGCCATCGCTGTCGTCGCCGTCGTCGTCGCGGCGGCGGTCCGCAGCAGCGGCGGCTTCGCGCGGGCCACCATCCCGCTGCTGACCATGGCGTCGTTGGGCGTGGTCGTCGTTGGCCACGAAGGCGGAGAACTCGTTCACGGCGCCGGCTTCTACACCAGGCCCTTGCGGGCCCCGCCGGTGGCCACCACGGGCCCGCGCGCCCTCTACGACGCCTCCCATGCTGACGACGACGACACGCCCGCACGAGCCTCCGACGGCGACGACGGCGCCGACACCGTCGCCACCCGAGACCGTCACCCCGAGGGCGTCGTCCCTGCTACACCCGACTTCGCCATCCACATCGGGCCCGTGTTTCAACGGAGCTGCGTGAAGTGTCACGGCCCTGACAAGCGCAAAGGTGGGCTCCGCCTCGACGCCAAACGATTTGCCATCAAGGGCGGCGAGACCGGTCCCACCGCGATTGTCGCAGGCCACGCCGACACATCCCTCGTCTACATCATGTCGGCCCATGCCCCAGACGACGAAGACGTCATGCCCACGAAGGGCAAGTTGCTGTCCTTGTCGGAACTCGAGACCCTGAAGCGCTGGATCGACCAGGGAGCCGCCTGGCCCGACGCCCATTGAGACAAGCGCGTGCGTGAGGCGAGGTTCGGCGCCGAACCTTCCATCAGTCGATGTCGTCCTTCACGTGCCCGCGAGCGAGTTCGCGGGCGAGACGTTCCTGGAGTTCATTGGCCGAATTGCGGCCCATGGACTTGAGCACCTGGTTGCGGGCGGCGGCCTCGACGATGACGCCCATGTCTCGGCCGGGCCGGACCGGCACGGTGATCAGCGGCACCTCCACGTCGAGGATGGTGAAGAAGCGCTCGTCGAGGCCCAGACGATCGTACTCCTCGTCGGCGCGCCACTCGACGAGTTCGGCGATGAGGTCGATGCGCTTCTTCTCGCGCACAGCGGTGACGCCGAAGAGGTCTTTGACGTTGAGGATGCCGAGACCGCGGATCTCCAACAGGTGCCTGGTCAGCCCCGAGCCTTGCCCATACAGGGTCTCTGCCCCACGACGGCGGATGGTGACGATGTCGTCGGCCACCAGTGGATGACCTCGCTGCACCAGGTCGAGAGCCAATTCACTCTTGCCGATACCGCTTTTGCCCATCAGCAGGACGCCGAGGCCGTAACACTCCAGCAACACGCCGTGCATCGTCGTCTGGGGAGCCAGCCGGTCCCCCAGCCAGTGCTCGATCCGCGAGATGAGGACGTCGGTCGTTTGCAGCGACGAAAACAACGGGGTGCCGCTGGCTTCGCAGGCGTCAATGAGCGCCTGATTCACCGCCATGCCTTTGGTGCAGACGATGACGGCGACGTCGACGGCGCAAAACCCGACACACGCCTTTACCCTCGCCTCGGGCTCCATCCGCTCCAGGAAGGTCAGCTCGGTGGACCCCAGGATCTGGACCCGGCCCTTTTGGACGAAGTCGACGTAGCCCGTCAGCGCCAACCCGGGCTTCTGGATGAGCATGGTCGACACCATGCGCCCCAGTCCCCCACGGCCCGCCAGCACCGTCAGCTGCAGCTCGGTACCGGTCGACTCCAGGATTTCGGCGACCTTGACTGACTTCATGGGCCCTGTCGGTGCGTCCCTTGCGGGCTGGACTGAGACCTGACGACAACGCCAAGTCTTGAAATCTCCGTTGATTTCTGATTCCCGGGCAATCCGGACCTGCCTGCCGGCCCTCGCTCAGGCGAAGCGAGCGTCTTCGTCGGCCAGCACGCGGAAGATGCCCTCGGCGTCGGGAGCAGCAACGACCTTCCCGAGGATGCTTTCTTCCGAAAAAATGCGACTGATGCGCGCGAGGGCCTTCAGATGCAGTCCCGCGCCAGACTCGGGCGCCAGCAACACCACAAAGACCTGACTCTTCTTGCCGTCGGGGGCCCCAAAGTCGACGCCGTCGTCGGAGACGCCAATGGCGGCCAACACCGTGTCGAGGCGCTCGAGCTTGGCGTGGGGAATGGCCAGGCCATCCTTGATGCCCGTCGAAAAGGTACGCTCTCGCTCCAGCAACACGCTGACGATGCGGTCTTCGTCGGCGATGCCGAGCTCGGTGTTGCATTCCCGCTGGACGAAGCCGCGGTGCACAAGTTCGCGCAACACATCCTCACGAGTGGTGCTCGTGAGACCGTGAATGACGCGCCCGATTTCGAGGATGTCGACGAGCTTCATGCTGACCTGCCGGTACCGGTGACGCGCGCCGCAGCCCGACGGGGGCGGAGCGTTGGTGGTGCTAGCTCCCGCGGAGTAGCCCGGCAAGCCGCGTTCTGTGGCGGGGAATCCCGACGTCAGTGTTCTTCATCCGGTTCGACCCCCGGTTTCTCATCGAGGCGCCGGTACAAGGTCCGCAAACTCACCCCAAGCAGTTTGGCCGCCTGCACCTTGTCGCCGTGCGCAAATTGCATGGTGGCGTCGATGGCGGCGCGCTCAATCTGGGGAAGTGACATTTGCCCGACGCGAAACGTGAGCGCCCCCTGCAATGGGTGCTCGCCACCGGCGCGCTGCTTGATCACCGGCGGCAGGTCTTCAAATCGCAGCGCGGAGCCCTCCGGGCACAAGACCACGGCCCTCTCGA
>CAJBHN010000397.1 GCA_903952805.1 uncultured Myxococcales bacterium
CAACAAACGGTCTCCCAGCAGGGTTCGCTGCTGCTCATTGAGCATACCATCGCCGGCAATGACGAAATGACGGCGGGAAGGGTTATCCAGCGTCAGGACGTCGTCGACGGCGACCGGGCCGATCACAGCGTCGGCCGAAATGATGTGAAGCACGACGGACAACAGGTCAGCCCAGGCTGATGCGGGCGATGGGCTGAATGTTCATCTCGGGGCTGAGCTCTTGATAGGAGAGCACGGCGAGATGCGGGAATTCGAGTTCAACGAGTTTTCGGAAATACCGTCGAATCTCCATGGTCGTCAGCACGACAGGCTGCTGGGCCGAGGGGGGCAGGTTGCCGACTTCGTTGCGGACGGCGGCGAGGATTTCCTGAGTGATCTCGGGCTCCAACGCCAGGTAGCTGCCCGAGGATGTGTGCTGGACGGAGCTGCGCACGGTCTCTTCGATTTGGGGGTCGAGCAGATAGACAATCAGTGTTGACTGACCGCGCGTATATTTGTGCGAGATATACCGTTTGAGGGCGGCTCGCACGTATTCGGTGAGCATGACGGTGTCGTTTTCGACCGGTCCCCATTCGGCGAGAGCCTGCAGGATATTTCGCAGGTCACGGATGGAGATTTCTTCCTCGACCAGACGACGCAAAATGTCGGTCAGCTGGAAGGGCGAGACGGCCTTTGGGACCACCTCTTTGACCAACGCCGGGAACGCCTGCTCAAGCTGTTCCAACATGTTTTGCGTTTCTTGGATACCGACAAACTCAGCGGCATTCTTGCGCAGCACGGCGGAGAGATGCAGGACGATATACCCGGGCGCATCCCACGTCGTCAGACCGGCGTCTTCCGCGAGCTTGCGCTGGTCCATGTTGATCCAGCCACAGGCATTGCCGTTGGCGGGATTTTGGGCGGGGTCAGCCTCGATTCCCAACAGCCGCAACCGGTCGGGTGTATCGTTGACGAGGCATTTGTTCTTGTCGACGGTGCCCATCACCAGGGGGATTTCGTTGACCATGATGATGTAGCTGCCAGGAGGCAAATCGCCATCGTTGCCGCGAACGCGCAGGCCGGGGTAGCGAACGCCGAGTTCGTAGAAGAGCCCGTCTCGCATCATCGGAATGAGTTCATTCAGGAAGTTGCTGCCACCGGTGTCGTCGACGAGGGGCACGAGGTCGGCGGCGACTTCGAGGGCGATGGGGGTCACGACGGGCATCATCTGCGCCGAGTTGCCTTCCTGCGCCCGAGCCTTCTGCACCGCCTGCTTCTTTTCTTCTTTGACCTGCTCCTCGCGGTGCTCAACGACGGCCTCATTGCCGCCGCCGCCACCCAACTTGACGTCCTGGGCTTTCTTCAAGCCAAATGCGACGCCGCCCACGCCGAGGGCGCAGATGGCAAAGGGGACGCCAGGCAGGCCGGGGATGAGGCCGATCAGGCCAATGAAGATGGCGGCAATGGTGAAGGCCTTCGGTTGGGCCAGCACCTGACCAGCGAGGTCCTGACCCAGGTTGCTCCCCTCTTCTTCCGAGGCCACGCGGGTCACGATGAGGCCGGCGCACACCGACATCAGCAGAGCCGGAATGATGGCGACCAGGCCGTCGCCGATGGTGAGGATCGCATAGGTTTCGACCGCCTCAGCGGCGGTCAGCCCCTTTTGGGTAATGCCGATGATGATGCCGGCCACGACGTTGATGGCTGTGATGATGAGCCCGGCGACCGAGTCGCCCTTCACGAACTTCATCGCACCGTCCATCGAGCCAAACAGTTGGCTTTCGCGACCGAGGTCGTTGCGGCGGCGACGGGCTTCGTCGAGGTCGAAGGCGCCAGCGCGCAGGTCGGCATCGATGGACATCTGTTTGCCGGGCATGGCGTCGAGCGTAAAGCGCGCGGCGACTTCGGCGACGCGTTCGGAGCCCTTGGAGATGACCAGGAAGTTGATGAGCATCAGCACGAGAAAGATCACGGCGCCGACGACGAAGTTGCCCTTCACGACGAACTTCCCAAACGCCTCGATGACTTCGCCGGCGTCGGCATTGAGCAGGATCAACCGCGTCGAGCTGACGTTGAGAGCCAGGCGAAACAGCGTCGTAATGAGGATGATGGTCGGGAACGACGCCAGCCGCAGGGCCTGGGGGATGTACATCGAGATCAGCAGCATGATGACGCTGATGCTGATGTTGAGGACGAGGAGCACGTCGAGCAGGTGGGTCGGAATAGGGATGATCATCATCCCGACCACCGCCATCACGAGGACCGCCAACATGACGTCGGCGTAGCGCTTGAGCACGGCGAGCAAGTCACCCTGCATGATGATATCGATGAACTTCTTCATTCCAGACGGCCTCGGCGTCGATGGCGATGTCGCCGAGACGACCCCGATGGGCCGCCTCGCCGGACACGCTACCGACGTCCTTGTGCGGAGGTCAAACAGCGCAACGCATCGCGCGGCACGAAGCCATCACACCTTGCGGTACACGCCGACGACGATGCCGAGGATGTCGGTCTGCCGAAACGCGGTCTTGTCGACGAAAATCGGTGACAGTCGGCTGTTGGCAGGCTGAAAGCGGATCCGGTCTCCCTCGGGGAAATAGCGCTTCACCGTCGCTTCGCCTTCAATCATGGCGACGACAATCTCGCCAGTGCGAGCGACGGGCTGCTTTTTCACGAACAAATAATCGCCATCGAAGATGCCGTCTTCGATCATCGAGTCGCCCACGACGGTGAGGGCGAAGACCTTGTGCTTGGCGTTGTTGCCCAGAAAGAACGACGACACCCGAACGGTGTCGGTGCGGTTTTCCTCAGCCAGGATGGGCACGCCGGCGGCGACACGTCCCAAGAGGGGGACATCGACGCTGTCGTCATCATCGCGTGCCAAGCCGGGGTGGCGATCGCCATCGTCATCGAGGTCGTCGTTGGCCACCGTGGCATCGGTCCGGGTGAGCTGCAGGGTTCGGCTCTTGCCTTCCTCGCGGGTCAGAAAGCCCTTCTTTTGGAGCGCGTTGAGGTGGTCGTTGACGCCATTGGTGCTCTTGATGCCCAGGTGGTGGCCGATCTCCCGGATGGTCGGGGGAAAGCCATGCTGCCGGATATGACCCTCGATGAAGGTCACCACGAGACGCTGGCGCTCCGTCAGGGTGGCGGGGTCGGGCGTGGAGGTGGTGATCATGGAAGCCTCGCAGGTGGTTTGCTGAACGAACGTACCGTACCTGAACGTCTGTGGCCGGCGCAAGTTTTCAGGTGGGCAGTTTCATGCATGTTGTGGGCGCGGCGCCAAGCCAACGACATGGAGACACGCTTTGTTTCGGTGCCGGTTGGCGTTTCCCGCCGACCTGCTAGCGGGGACGTCGAGGTGAATCATGACGCCAACCGAGCCTGGACAGCCGCCAACCAATCGTGTCCCCCCGCCCGAGGGCTGTCGGTATGGCCGTATCCTCCTGAAAATCTCGGGCGAGGCGCTGCAGGGTGACAAGGGCTACGGCATTGACCCCGCCGTCCTCGATGTCGTCGCCGACGAGGTCAAGCACGTTCGGGCCATGGGCGTCCAGGTCGCCGTGGTCATCGGCGGCGGCAACATCTTCCGGGGGCTCAAAGCGTCCGTCGATGCCGGCATGGACCGCGCCACTGCCGACTACATGGGCATGCTGGCGACGGTGATGAACGCCATCGCCCTGCAAGATGCCCTGGAGCGCAAAGGCATCCACACCCGAGTGCAGTCGGCAATCAACATGCAAGAACTCGCGGAGCCCTACATCCGCCGGAAGGCCATCCGGCACCTGGAGAAGGACCGTGTGGTCATCTTTGGCGCTGGCACTGGCAACCCTTTCTTCACGACCGACACGGCTGCCTCCCTGCGCGGCATGGAGATTGGCGCCGACGTCATCATGAAGGCCACCAGCGTCAACGGCGTCTACGACAAGGACCCCAAGAAGCACGCCGACGCCATCATGTTCGACAAGCTGTCGTACATCGACGCTCTCAAGATGGGATTGAAGGTCATGGACGCCACAGCGCTGTCGTTGTGCATGGATAACAAAATGCCCATCTTGGTGTTCAATATGCACGAGCGCGGTAACGTCATTCGTGCGGTTCGGGGCGAAACAGTCGGCACCATCGTCGTGTGACGCTGCAGGCCTGGCGGTCGTCGGCCGGATGGCTATTTGTCCAGCACCGTCGACAAGAACAGCTGGGAAAGGGCCTCGGCCTCCGACATCTTCGCTGGGGCCGGGGGCAGGTTGACGGCGGCGGGCGCCGCGGCAGGAATCGAAAGTCCGTCCCGAACCAGCCTGACGTCGGTGCGCTCGACGAACGTGTCTTCTTCCCGGGTGACGGTGGCCGGTCCATCTGCTGCTCGTGGGCGTGAACGTGTGGCGGGCGAGAGGTCGCCCAAGAAACCTTCCACGACGGTGTAGGCAACGTCACCGTAGATGACAGAGTCGAGGTAGTGCTCAGCCCCAAGCCCGTCGAGCTGGGCTTTGGTCTTCACTTTGCCGAGCAGCTTGTTCGCACCATCGTCACCATCAATGAGGGCGACGAAGCGGACCGCCTGGCTCAACGCCACGGTGCGATTCTCGGCGATCAGCGTCAGCAAGCTGTCCTCGAGCCGAACCTTGCCCTGGTCGCTCCACTGCTGGAGCATGTGATTGGTCAGAAACACCGCCGGCATCGCGCCTCCGTCCAGGGTTTTGTCGCACCTCGACTGTCAGATGCCAAGCCGACTCCGTTCTGGTATCCGACACGCCGTCGCAGCATCAGCCCGTGGCTGGCGCCTGGACGTTTGCACCGAAGCCTTCCGGTGCCTGGTCGGTGTCGCGTTGGCGGCCAACAGGGCAGCAACGACGGCCCCCGCCCGGCATCACATACGGACACCCGACCGACAGCGAGGTTTTTCATGGCAGTCAATGTCTCCGAGATCACCGAGAGCAACTTTCAGAGCACCGTCCTTGGCTCCGACAAGCCCTTCCTTGTGGATTTTTGGGCGACGTGGTGCGGTCCCTGCCTGGCCATCGCTCCACATGTGGAGGCGATTGCCAACGAAATGACCGGCAAACTCGGCGTCGGCAAGGTCAACATCGACGACCACCCCGGCATCGCAGGACAGTTCGGCGTTCGTTCCATCCCGACGCTGATCTTGTTCAAGGGCGGCAAACCAGTGGATCAGATCGTCGGTGCCGTGCCTCGGGCCAAGCTCGAAGAGATGGTCAAGCGCCACTCCTGACCAACGTCGACACGAGGCAACGCACGCCAAGTCGGCGACTGCACCGTGTACCGTTGACAGCCGACCCCGCCGAAGACAGCTTCACCGCCGACGAAACGCCTTGCGCGCTTCGTCGGCGTTTGCTTGAGAACCTGTGACCACAGCGAATCTACGGTGCATTCCATGACGACCCAGACGGCCGCCGCTTCATCCTCCGCCCTGCCGCCGCTCCAGAGCGACGCCTTCGGCAAGGTCAGCAACGATACTGTCGTTGGATGGTACCGCCTGCTGTACGGAACCCGGGCCATCGACACGCGCGCCAGCATCTATATCCGTCGGGGCATGGGCTGGAGTTACCATGCTCGCTGTGCCGGCCACGAAGGCATCCAGGTTGCGCTCGGGCTGCATTTCCGCGCCAACAAAGACTTCCTGTTCCCCTATTACCGAGATCTTGGCACCAACCTCGCCGCGGGCCTGACGCCGTACGAACTCTTCCTCAACGGGCTCTCCCGCGACGAAGATCCTTGCTCCGGTGGTCGACACATGTCGAACCACTTTGGCAAGCCGTCCATCGGTGTCCAAAACGTCTCGTCGTGCACCGGGAACCACACGCTGCACGCCGTTGGCGTCGCCCGCGCCCTTCGATACTACAAGTCTGGCGGCGTCGCTCTGTCGTCGCAGGGCGATTCGTCGGCATCTGAGGGGTACTGTTTCGAGGCGTACTCCGGCGCGAGCCGCGAGAAGCTTCCGGTCGTGTTTGTCATCCAAAACAACGGCTTTGGCATCAGTGTGCCGGTGGAACAGCAGTCGTCGTCCAAAAACGTCGCCGACAACTTCCGCGGCATCAAGAATCTCAAGGTCATCGATTGCGATGGGACCGACATCTTTGATTCGATGCGCGCCATGAAGGAAGCCGTCGATTTCGCCCTCAGCGGCAACGGTGCCGCCATGGTGCACGCCCAGTGCGTGCGAATGGGGGCGCATTCGAATTCCGACGCCCAGGACCTTTACCGGACGACCGAGGAAGTGGCCCTGGCCCAACTGCAAGACCCGGTACTCCGGCTCCGGGCTCACCTCATCAACGCCAAGATTCTCGATGATGCGGCCATCAAAACCATCGAGACCGAGATTGATGCTGGCCTCGAGCGTGACGCCGAGCGCGCCGAGAATGCGCCCAAGCCGAGCCCCGACAGCATTTATGATTTTGTGACGCCGCCGGCTGTCGACATCGCCGCGGCTGGCCTGAGCACCGCGCTGCCCGAGGGAGAGCCGAACGAGAAGCTCCGCGAGGCCATCACCCGCACGCTGATCGAGGAGTTCCGCGCCAACCCGAATACCTTCTGCTGGGGCCAAGACGTGGCCAGCAAGGAAAAGGGCGGGGTCTTCAATCTGACGAAGGGCATGCTGCAGGAGTTCGGTCCCGAGCGGATCTTCAATGGCCCCATCGCCGAGGATTTCATCGTCGGCACAGCCAACGGCATGAGTCGCTTCAGCAATGACATCCGCATTGTCATCGAGGCGGCCCAGTTTGCCGACTACGTGTGGCCGGCCATGGAGCAGATCGTCGAAACGAGTCACGACTATTGGCGCAGCAAGGGCCAGTTCAGCCCCAACATCGTGTGCCGATTGGCGTCGGGCGGCTATATCACCGGCGGCCTCTACCACTCGCAAAACGTTGAAGCGATCATGTCGCATCTGCCTGGTGTGCGCGTCATCTATCCGGCCTTTGCTGACGATGCTGCTGGTCTGTTGCGGACCTCGATTCGCTCCCAGGGCTTGACGTTCTTTCTCGAACCCAAGTTCCTCTACAACCGACCTGAGGCTCGCGCGCCCAGGGGGAGCGCCACCTTTGCCATTCCCTTTGGCAAAGGACGCATTCGCAAGAGCGGCACCGACCTCAGCGTCATTACGTACGGCAACACTGTGCATCTGGCGCTGCGCGTGGCTGACAAGCTTGAGGCCGAGGGCCACTCGGTCGAGGTCTTTGACCTGCGCAGCATCAAGCCCCTCGACGTCGAGGGCATCTGCGAGACCGTACGTCGCACGGGCAAGGCTCTGGTGTTGCACGAAGACCACCTGTTTCAGGGCATCGGTGGCGAGGTGGCTGCCATTATTGCCGAGCAGTGCTTCATGGACCTCGACGCACCGGTGCGTCGCGTGGGCGCCCTCGACATCCCCATCGGCTTCTCGCCGGTCCTTGAGCAGGCAACGTTGCCGCAAGAATCCACCATTGAGGTCGCCGTGCGTGACCTCTTGGCATTCTGAGACCACCGTGAGCTTTATCGTCGTCTCCTTCGCCGCAGGTCAGGGCGTCACCGCCGTCAGTGACGCTGCCGGCGATGCCTTCGACATCAGCGATGACATCGTCGCGGTCGTCGAGAGGGCCGGCTTTCCCGTCCAGGCGCGAGGCGGCGGCTATTTGCTGCTGCACGGCACCAGCGTCGGCAAGGTGTCGTCATCGGCGAAGGCGTGGGCGGCCTTGCGCCATGTTGCCGACGCCGAGCTTCTCATGTTCATCTTTGACGACGAGGACCGATGCGTGGCCTGCCAGATTCAATGGCACAGCGGCCGCATTGCCGTGCGTATGAATCTCGAGGGCGCGCCGGACGACGACGTGCGCATGGCCATGCGACGGGTGAATCTGTTGCTCGACACGCTTCCTGACGTCGAGGTCGAAGCCAGCGTCGCGGTGACGAGCCTTGGTGTGTGAGCGTTCCTGGTCATCCAGTGAATCCAGCTACTTGGTCGACAGTGCGTACACACCGTTCCAGGTGCCGGGCGGCGACGCGATGAGCGTGCAGCACCGCTCCCGGAGCAGGCGAGCGGCGCCGTCGTCGGGAGAAGTCGCCAGGACGCGTTCAAACAGCGTCAACCCCTCCGTGAAATTGCCGGCGCAATAGTGGCGCTGGGCCTCGGTGAAGATTGACAGGGTCGATGCCTTGGCGGCCCGGCTGGGGTCGACATCGAGAACTTCGTAGACGGCCATCGACTCGGACTTGCCCTTGGCCATAACGGTGTCGAGGTGCCGCAGCACTGGCCGCACGGTGTCCAGCTTGGCCACGACGTCGCCCGAAATCAGCACGTTTGCTGCGTACATCTTGGTCATGCCCTCCAGGCGCGCTGACGCGTTGACGCAGTCGCCGACGACGCCACCGTCGAGCTGCTCGCCGCCGCCAATGGTGCCGATCATCAGTTGGCCGATGTGTACGCCGATGCCGATGTGCACCGGGGTTTCGCCAGCCTTGGTGCGCGCGTCGTTGAGGCGGTCCAGGGCCTTGCACATGCCTATAGCAGCGGTCACGGCGCCGTCGGCCCCTGAACGCGGCTTGGGGGCATCCTGGGACGGAAACAGGGCCATGATACCGTCGCCCAGGTACTGGTTGATGAAACCGGCGCCGCGATAGACCTCGGGCTCCATGCGGGCGAGGTAGTCGTTGATGAAGCGAAAAGTGTCCTGGGGCCCCAGCGACTCCGCGAGCGTCGTGAACCCCCGCAGGTCACAGAACATCACGGCCATCTCTCTGACCTGAGCGTCGCCGCGATGGACTTCGCCGACAGTGCGTTTGCCGAGAGCGTCGAGGAATCCGAACGGCACGAAACGGGCGATGGCCGCGTTGGCGTCTCGCAGTTCGCGATTTTTTTCATCAACGGCCTTCAAGGTGCGCGTGAACTGCGCCGCGAGTGCCACCGCCATCACGATCATGAAGCACAGAAACGCCACGTCGGCGGGGCTGACGGGCAGCTTCACCCCACGGTTCAACACGTAGACCTCGGCGGGGGCGGCGATGGCACCAATGAGGAAACCCACGAGGAGGATGCGGGCATCGCCGCTGCCCTTGATGGTCCAGCGAATGACCAACGCCAGACCGGCGACGGGCATCATGACCTTGGCAGCGATAACCGGCATCGACACGCTGAGGCCCAGCCCAATGTCAGGGATGAAGCCCACCAGCGAAATGACCACCAGCAGGGCTTGATAGGCCCGCCACGGTCGACTGGGGCCGCGGTGCTCGACGAAGCGCCACACGAATTCAATAAATGACGCATTGACGAGGGTGCCGAAGAAGTTGCCGACGATGCCGGCAGTCACCGCATCGATGGGCAGCCAGACGGTGCTGCGGAGTTCGGTGATGGCCAGCCACGTCGTCACCAGCATGCCAGTCAGCCCGAACCACAGATAGCCCATGAGGTCGCGTCGCAGGAACCACAGGAGTACGTGATAAAAAGCGATGAAAAAGAAGATGAGTGACATCGCCAAAAAGCCCAGGGACCGCTCAGTGATGGTGCGCTCGACGGCGGACATCGCTCGTTCATGCACTCCTGGCATGCGGCCAATCATCAGCGGGCCGTCGGCAATCAGCCGTCGGGAAGGGTCGACGTCAAAGAGAGAGGGCGCGTTGCCAATCCGCACCGCGACGGTGAACCGGCCGTTGGCGACGATGTTTGCAGGAATGGCGAAGGCCTGCCCTCGCTGAACAGGGTAGTGCGCCTCGTCGACGTTGCCATCGCCACCAACGCGGCTGCCGTCGACAAAGACGTCGTGGGCGCCGTCGACAATCCCCATGGCAAGACCCAGGGGCGCGCCACGGTGGCTGTCGTCGACGAGCACCTGTCGTCGCAGCCATACGACCGGGCCCACACAGACGCGCTCGGTGTCGGGCAGGGTGATTGCTTTCCAGGTGCTGTCGTCGAGGGCTGCGGCGGCAAAGCGCGGCTCGTCACCCACCATGCAAAGCCACTCGCCGGCGAGGTCGGTTGGCGGGTCCACCGACCGGACATGAACCGGCACATTGAGCATGAGAGCCTGAACGACGCTCGTGACGACGATGGCCAGCATCATGTTGTCCGTGTCTGGTTCACTCGTCCAACTCGGACATGAAGCCCTGGGCTGACGTTGGCGACCAGCAACGCATACAGGTCAAC
>CAJBHN010000398.1 GCA_903952805.1 uncultured Myxococcales bacterium
CTGAATGCCGTCGGTGATGACGAGGTTGCCGGATGCACGGGCCACAATGTCCAAGGCATCAAGGATCGGCACCCCCGAACTCAGCATGGTCCCCATGGTGCGGGTGAATCGAGAGGTCGCCGTTTTTCGAAGCAAGGGTCCAAAAATGGGCAAGGCCAGAAACAGCCTGTCCGTCGCGTGCCTCCCTTTGGGATTGTTGCGAATCGCACGGCCGGCAAAGGCCATCGCCACCGGAATCACAATGAAAAGATACCAATGCCCGACCGACCAGTTCGACAGGTCAATCACGACCTGCGTTGGCATGGGCAGAGCGCCGCCGAAGTCGGCGAACATCTTTTCGAAGACCGGAATCACGAACAGCAAGAGCACCGCGACAGCGCCAACAGCGACAGCCATAACCGCCGCAGGATAAAATAGCGCGCCCTTGACCTGCTTTGCGAGCTTCACCGACTTCTCGGTCTGCATGGCGATTCGGGTCATGATGGTGTCCAAGATACCACCGGTCTCGCCGGCGGCGACGAGATTGACCATCAAGGTGTCAAAGACTTTGGGGTGCTTGGCCAGGGCATCTGCGAACGTCTTGCCTGACTCGACGTCGATTTTCACGGCGCCAAGGACCTTCTTGAACCAAGGATTCTCCTGCTGCTGATGCAAAATGTCGAGGCATTGCACCAGCGGGAGCCCGGCGTCGATCATCGTCGAGAACTGACGGGTGAAGATCATCAGGTCACGGGTGGCAACACCGGAGCTGCCCGGCATTTTGAAGCCGAGCGCCGCGGGCTTCGCCTTGACCTTCTGAACGGTGAGCTGTTGCGCACGCAGGCGCTGTTCGACGGCGTCCTTGCTCGCGGCATCCATCTCGCCGCTGCGAACTTCGCCGCTCTTGGTTTTTGCGGTCCAGGTAAAAACGGGCATGTGCTTGCCTCCAGCTGTGGGACGCTACCAGCGCGCCTTCTACAAAGCCAACTTATCAAAAAAACCGGAACTGGTTTTGAAACTACGGTCTCTGTCTGGTGGGAGGGGCCGGTGATGGTCCGCTCATCGAGATGCCGGCGTTGACGAGCATCGTCCTCAACTCGTCCAGCTCTGAGGTACGACCGAGGGCCTCCTCT
The DNA here is from genome assembly GCA_903952805.1 of uncultured Myxococcales bacterium. Classification (GTDB taxonomy): domain Bacteria; phylum Myxococcota; class UBA727; order UBA727; family VGSZ01; genus VGSZ01. Next base: position 1,113 of record CAJBHN010000398.1, read on the forward strand.
ACGGCAATCTGGCGTTTCTGAACCAGAATCAAGAGATTCTGGTTCAGAGTCACCATGCCGTACCGATTTTGGCCGACCTGCATTTGCGAGTAAATCTGGTGCACCTTGTCTTCTCGGATCAGATTCCGAATGGCGACGTTGGGCACCATGACTTCGAGGGCGAGGCACCGACCAGCGCCACCGATCTTGGGGATGAGTTGCTGGGACATCACCCCCTCAAGCACGAACGACAGGTTGGCTCGAATCTGCGGCTGCTGGTACGGCGGAAAGACGTCGATGATGCGGTTGATGGTTTGCACCGCACCATTGGTGTGCAAGGTCGCAAAAGCCAGGTGGCCCGTCTCGGCGATGACGAGGGCCGCCTCGATGGTTTCCAGATCGCGCATTTCGCCAATCAACACGACATCCGGATCTTGGCGGAGGACGTATTTAAGCGCCTTCTTGAAATTCTCGGTGTCTGCCCCCACTTCCCGCTGATTCACGAGCGATGACTTGTGCGGGTGCAGATACTCGATGGGGTCCTCGATGGTGAGGATGTGGTAGTGGCCCTCAGTATTGACCTTGTCGATGATGCTCGCGAGCGTTGTGGACTTGCCGGAACCGGTTGGTCCGGTCACCAGAACAAGCCCGCGAGGCCGGTTGGCGATTTCGCTGATCACCGGCGGCAGGCCGAGCTCTTGGAATGTCAAGATCTTGAACGGGATGGTGCGAAATGCAGCGGCCACGGCACCTCGCTGCATGAACAAATTGGCCCGGAAACGGGCCAACGACTTCACGCCAAATGAGAGGTCGAGTTCATTTTCTTCCTCGAACTTGTGTTTCTGGGCATCGGTCAAAATGGAGTAGCAGAGTTGCTTGGTGTCCACCGGGCTCAACGGGGGGACACGAAGGGGTACCAGGTCGCCGTCAATACGAAGCTGGGGCGGAGACCCGGTCGTGATGTGCAGATCGGACGCCCCCTTTTCGATCATCGCCTTCAACAACTGATGAAGGTTGACGGGGGGACCCGGAGGCTGTTGCGGCTGCTGACTCATGCGCGGGTCCTGGGTGGTGCTCGAAAGAGCGATGCAGCCTGGACCAGCCCCCAACCAATGGGTGGGGGCCGGTCAAGGTCTGATCAGAGTTCGTCGA
>CAJBHN010000399.1 GCA_903952805.1 uncultured Myxococcales bacterium
CCTCGACCACGGCGGGCGGCGGCGGCGGCACCTCGACCACGGCGGGCGGCGGCGGCGGCACCTCGACCACGGCCGGCGGCGGCGGCGCAGCATCGATGACGATGGGGTCCAGTGGCGGCGTCGGCGCGACGATGGGGGCTGGGGCCTGAAGCAAGCGGGGCACAGCCACGATGGCCGCGACGCCGATGCCCACCACGACCAACAAGCCGATCACGAGAGCTGCGATGGGTCCGCTGCTGCGCCCCGGGGCGCGGGTGGGGGGCGGCAACGGCGGCAGGGGATCGGCGCGGCGTCCTGCTCGGCGGGAATGTGAGTTGGTCGGCGGGCTGTCGTCGGGCGCCCTGGCCTGCACGATGTCGGCGGTGTCATCTTGTCGTGGGGCAGCGGGGGCATCAGGCTTGCGTCCCCCGCGACCGCGTTGTTGCACGGTGGGTTGGGGCTCGTCGTCAACGCCGGCCCTCGCGTAGCGCCGTTGGTCCCCGAGGCTCTCACTGAGGCTGTCGAGGCCATCGACCTCGGCGACCATGGTCGCGCCGGGGTCGGGGTCGGCGGAGCGGCGGACGCCCGACAGGGGCCGCGACGTCGCCGACAGCGCCGCCGCCGACAGCCCGGTGGCAACAAAGCCGTCGTCGCTGCCGCTCAATTCATCGGACTCGATGGGGTCGGCGGGGAGCTGGGTCTCGGCATTGGGTGAGGCCAGATGGGACATCATGTCCCGCAGGTCCATCATGTGGGCGGCGTTGGTGTCGAGAATTTCCGTCCGCATCTCGACGACGTCGCGGGCCTGCTTCTGGGCGGGGATGTTGTTGATGGCGCTCTGCATTTCGCTGGGGGAACGAAACAGGCGGGTGCGGGCTTCGGCGATGCCGGTGGCCTGCAGGATCATCTCTCGCTCTTGCACCTGCTCTTTGCCAAACAGCTCGGCCATGAAGCGCCGGGACTCTTTGCGCATGCCGGCGAGATCGACCCCCTTGGCCTCGGCGACGTCGAGCAAGGCCATGCGAAATTCGCGAGCATCTTTGTAGCGCTTCTCGGGTTCATTCTGCAGGGCCACGTCAAGCAGGTGGCGCCATTCGCTGTCGATGTCGCGCCAGGAGCGGGGACGGTGGTCGCCCTTCATGGCCACGCGCCAGACCTGATCCTCGGGGAGCCCTTCGTAAAAACGTTCGTTGGCGATGAACTCGTACAGCACAACGGCGGCGGCGTAGACGTCGCTGCGGCCATCGAGGGCCCGGTCCCTGACCTGTTCGGGGGCGTTGTAGCGGAGCTTGCCCACCATGACGCCCGGGCGGGTCAGCTCCCGCTTGAGTTCATGGGCGGCGAGGCCAAAATCAATGAGGCGGGTGCTGCCGTCGAAACCCAACATGACGTTGTGGGGAGAGACGTCGCGGTGGACGATGTTGAGCGGCTTGTTGGTGTCGGGGTCCCTGAGTTTGTGGGCGTAGTCGAGGGCCTCCAGCATTTCAGAGATGACGTGAACGATCAGGTCATCGGGCAGGGTCAGCCCAAGCTTCTGGGCCCGGGTATGCACATCGCGCAGGTTGCGCCCCGAGATGAATTCCAGACCGAGAAAATAGGTCCCGTCGATGATGCCGGCGTCGAGGGTGCGAGCAATGCGGGCATGCGTGAGCTTTTGGACGACACGGGCTTCGTCGAGGAAACGACCAACGGCTTCGCGGTCGGCCCGCAGGTCGGCGCGCACGGTCTTGACGACGCAGACCTCTTCTTGCCCCTGCGGGATGTGCCGCAGCTGGGATTCTTCTTCGTCGAGTGGACGCAGGGCCAGATACACCGCACCCATGCCGCCCTGGGCGATGAGCCGGAGCAACGTGAACTCGCCAAACGGGCGTGGCAGGTCATTGGCGTCGACGGTCAAAGGCTCGATCCTGCTCCAGCACCAAGGCCGGTCGGGGAGCGACCGGGGGACTGCATCCATACCACGTCGGTGCGATGCTGCCTGCCTGCCTCGGTCTGCGCCGAAGCCAGCATTCGTGCGCCAGTTGGCCTGCCCCGCCGGGTGGCGTGGGCGGATCAGGCGGGACACCCGCACCGCCGACAGGGCGATGGCGTAGACCTCCAATATGTCGCGTCGTTTATTGGCCTTGCCTCTGTTGATCGCCACCACCGGTTGCCCTTCACTGGGAACCGTCTACGCCGACCGCGACGGCATCGAGGTCGAGGCCGACATCGCCTACCACGAAGACGGCAGCGACGCCCACCGCCTCGACCTCTATCAGCCCACCGACGCCAACCGCGACGCTCCCGTGGTCCTGTTCTTCCACGGTGGCTACTGGTCGGGTCAAGACAAGCAGTACTTTGAATTCGCCAGCGGTCTGTACGGCAATGTCGGCGTCGCGCTGGCTCGGGAAGGTGCGCGGGTGGCCAACTGCAACTACCGCCTTTTTCCCGAGGTCAAGCTCGCGGGCATGCTCAATGACGTCGACACGGCCGTGAACTCGATGCGCAGCCGCTTCCCGCAGGCGCCCATCGTGCTGATGGGCCATTCGGCAGGGGCCCACCTGGCGTCGGCCGCGCCGCTGTTGGCAGTCGGCCCGCAGACAGCCGTCGACGCCATGATTCTCGACAGCGGCATTTTCGACATCGAAAACGGGGTAGCCTCCGACAGCGAGGAGAACCGCAACGACATCCTGCTGCCACTCTTTGGCGACACGGCCGCCGAACAACGGACGGCGTCGACGGTGGACCTGTTCGCCGGCAGCGACATTCCCACGTTGATCATAGCCGGGAGCAACGACCTCCCCGGCATCAGGGCTGACTTTGCGCGACTCAGCAGCGAACTGGCGGCGCGAGAGAATATGGCGTTTCTCGAGGTGGCTGGCGCCGACCACGCCGGCACGGTGCTGCAGATCGGCAGCGAGGGGGACGACG
>CAJBHN010000400.1 GCA_903952805.1 uncultured Myxococcales bacterium
CTTTGAGCGACCCAAGGGCAATACCGTTGTCGATTACCTCTCCGACGACGACAAGTTGCTGCCGGCCATGGCCACCATCGAACTGGGCCTGGAGTTGGCCGAACTGTTGGAGAGCATCCACGGCGCGGGCTGCTGCATCTACGACCTCGATCCGAGCCAGATCGTCATCGAGAAAGGCGGCCGGGTCCGTCTGTATGCCGTGAGCGGAATCTACCAGCAGGGCACCTTGCCCCAGGGCGCACTCGGGGTGTTCTGTGCACCAGAAGTTCGCCGTCGCATGGGCTATCGCGTCAGCGCCGCAGCCGACGTCTACGCCGTCAGCCTGTTGTTGTACGCGTTGCTGGCGCGCCGAGCGCCTCTCGACGTCGATACCGACCCGGCCTACCTCGTGACCCCCCGGGTATTTCGCCCCGAGTGTCCCCTGGGCGTTTGGCCGGCGCTGCGGCCGTGCCTCGACGGCAATCCGCTGCGCCGCATCGGCCACGCTCGAGGCCTGCGCCACCAATTGGAACTGGCCCGAGCCCGCCTGATCGCCGAGACGCGCGCGACCGAAGAACAGACGCCGGTGGTGCTTGAGGGCTGGGCCGAACAACACACCGGCCTCGCCAAGGCCCGTCGCGGCAGCGGCCAACAGGACCGGGCCCTGAGCGTCACCGACGACACCGGTCGCACTGGTCTGTACGTCATCGCCGACGGGGTTTCCCGCTCCAAATTCGGCGACGGCGCCTTCGCGGCTGAACAGGTCGAGGTCGCTGCGCTGCAGCGCTGGTCGGGCCTTGAAAAAGCCGGACCTCAGGCGCTGGCCCTGGAGCACTCCCAGCGAGCTGATATCCTGAAGCAGATCTCTCGTTCGGCGGGCAAGCGAATCGCCACCGAAATCAACGCCCGCTACGCGCCCATTCCCAACGAGCCCAATCAGGTCATGAGTTCCACGCTGGTGGCAGCCTTCGTCGTCAACGGCGACGCCACTCTGGGCAATCTGGGCGATAGCCGCGCCTACTTGATTCGGGATCGGTCCATCGAGCAGATCAGCATCGACCATGACCGCTGTACCGACGCCTTGCGACTCGGCCTGAGCTTTCGGGATTCCGCCCACATCCAAATGGGCACAGCGCTGACGCGCGTGGTGGGCCGGGTGATCATCGACGAGGGTGGCACGGTTCGCCCGGACCCGTTTGACCCCGAATTATTCCGCCTGCGTTTGCTCCCCGGGGACCGTCTGCTGCTGTGTTCCGACGGAGTGGCCGACTTCGCCGCCGGTGCCGGCGCCCCGCAACTCGAGCAAGACCAGCGCATGCTGCAATGCGTGCTTGAGTACGAAGACCCCGGGCGCGCGGCATTTGAACTCGTGGTGTTGGCCAATCGCGTCGGCGGCTACGACAACATATCCTGTGTGGTGCTCGCCGTGCACCCTGGCTAAGCGCGATATGTGCTCCCCGTCGGCGTGAGCGACCATCCCCTGCCAACCAGCCACACTTCTCCAGTGGGCCGACCTTCGCTGGTCGTGCTATCCCGTGGTCCGTGGACGACGCAAAAAATGCCTTTCGGGCCGGCCTGGTCATCGTTGTCGGCGTTGCCATCGGCATCTACTTCTTCGCAGCGACGAAGAAGACGAGTCTCGACAGCGGCAACAGCCTCGCCTGTTTCGCTTATCTGACCGACGCCGCCGGCGTCAATGCCAAGAGCTTGATCACCGTCGCTGGGCTTCAAGTCGGCGAAATCAGCGACATCAGCCTGGTGCCCGTCACGGTTTCAGAACTCGTGCCCGACTTCGACGAACGCCTGCAACTTGCCTTTGACAAGCAGGCCGCGGTCGTTGTCACCAAAAACGACGAGTTCGACGCCATCGTCAGCAGCTTGATCGCGAAGGCGGGGGCGACCACGCTGCCCGAGGCCCGCGCCCTCACCAATGAGCCTGTGAGAGTGGCCAAGGTCTCGATGCGCATCACCAACACGGTGAGGGTTCCCGTCGACACCTGGCTGCGCAAGGAATCGCTCGGCGTCCTGGGCGCCAAGGCCCTGTTCCTGGAACTCGGTCGCTCGCCGACGATGCTGGCCGACAAGGGGCGCATCGTAAACGTTCGCAGCATGACGGGCACCGACGCCCTGCTGGCCCAGGCCGAAGGCATCGTCGCCGACGTCAGAAACATCACCAAGAAGATCGATGCCGACATCGGGGGCATCACTGGCGACATTCGCGGCATCACCAGCCAGCTCAACCGCTTTGTCAACGGTGACGGCAACACGCCTCCCCTCGACGAAATCTACAAGATGGCCATGACGGACCTCCGACGTCTGACCGTCACGATCGACAGCGTCTTGAAGGACGCACAGAAGCTGATTCGCAGCAACGATGAGCAGTTTTCCCTGCTGGTCGGCAACGTGCAGCGCATCACCAGGGACATCGCTGACCTCACCTCCAGCGGCAGCGGGGGCGGCCAGGTCCCCCTCGTGGACGCCGACGGCAAACCCGTGCTCGGCAAAGACGGCAAAGCGATCATGACTGCCGAAGAAGGCGACCTGCGCGCCACCATGAAGAGTGTCCGCCTCATCGCCAACGATTTGACGTCGGTGACGTCCCAACTCAAGAGCCTGCTGGGTGATAACGGCGACAAGGTCTCGGACGGCGTCGTGCAACTCACCGAGACGGTCACCGAGTTGAACCGGACTTTGACGTCGTTGTCCGAGGTCGCCGGTCGCGTCGAGCGCGGCGAAGGCACCGTCGGGCGCCTGCTCACCGACGAGAATATGGCGATGAAGGTCGAATCGGCCGTCAATGGCGCGGCCGACTTCGTCGCGGGCCTCACGAACCTTGAGACCCATGTCGACATTGGCTCCTGGTACAATTTCAATCGCCAGCTGACGACGACGACGCTGTCACTGAAGCTGCAACCCAAGCCCGATAAATTCTACCTGGTCGAAATCGTCGACGACGGCGGCCAGCTCGAGCGTTTGATCCAGACCCAACGCGCCGGCGACGAGACCCGCAGCAGCATCCGCGAAGAAGACAACCAGGTGCGCATCACGGCGATGTTCGCCAAACGCTTTTTCGACTTTTTGGTGCTGCGAGCGGGCCTGATCGAGACCACGGGAGGCGTCGGGGCGAACATCTTCCTCTTCGACAACCGTTTTGAATTGCGCTCGGACCTTTTTGGCACCCGTGGCCCGCGCGATAGCCTCTCGACCGACGACCTGCCGGCGTTCTACCTGCCCCGCTGGCGCACCGTGCTGAAGGCCCAGCCCATTCCCCACCTCTACGTGTCGGCGGGTATCGACGATGCCCTCAACGCCTGGAATTTCGATGCTGGCCAACTGCGTCCCTACACCGCCGTCGAGGGCTATGGCGTGGACTGGTTCCTCGGCGTCGGGTTGACCTTCAAAGACGACGACCTCCGCTCCATCCTGCCGTTCATCCCCGGCGGCTAGGCGATTGAGGGCCGCGTACGGACCAAGACGTGGCCGCAGCCATCTGCTACGCGCAGGCCGTGCCTGCTGCCGACCGCCTCTGTTTTGCCCTCGACGTCGACACCCAAGACGCCGCCCTCGCCCTGGTTGACGAACTCAAGGATGTGGTCGGCTGCTTCAAGATCGGCCTGGAGCTCTTCATCGCCACCGGCCCCCAGCTGGTACGTGCTGTGCGCGCCCGCGGCGTCGACGTCTTCCTCGACCTGAAGCTCCACGACATCAGCGCCACCGTCGCGGCCGCCGTCAAGAGTGCCGTCGCCCTCGACGTCCGCTACCTGACGGTTCATGCCTCGGGGGGGCCTGGGATGTTGGCGGCAGCCGCCGCTGCTGCTGGAACCCGCACGACCATCCTCGCCGTCACCGCCTTGACCAGCCTGTCGGATGGCGACCTGCGGGCCGTCGGCTTCGTCGAGCCCGCGTCGTCGCTGGTGCTGCGCCTGGCCCGCCTCGCCGAAGCCAGCGGCGTCCCAGGTATCGTGTGCTCTCCCCGCGAGGTGGAGCTGGTGCGGCAGGCAGCGCCCGCACTCATCACCGTCACGCCGGGCATCCGTGGCGCCAGCGACGACAACGGCGACCAGGTCCGGACCATGAGCGCCGGCGACGCCATCGCCGCTGGCGCCCACGTCCTCGTCGTCGGCCGCCCCATCCGCCTGGCCCCGGACCGTCGGGCCGCCGCCAGCGCCATCGCCGCCGACATCGACGCTGCGGCCCTGATTATGCCCATCACGACCAGCAGGAGAGATCGGAGAGCACACGTCTGAA
>CAJBHN010000401.1 GCA_903952805.1 uncultured Myxococcales bacterium
ACGCCGTCGTCGCTGCAGCGGGCGGGCAGCGCGCAGGGGGTGCCGCCGTCGACGCAGGCCTCACCCACCGTTGGCCTGACCTCGCAGACATCGGCGTCGCCACAGGTGCCGCCGGGGCCGCAGGTGCCAGCGGTGCCCTCGTCGCCGACGCGGCAGACGGCGCCGTCGTCGAGGATGGCCTCGCAGGTGCCGCAAAACGACACCGTCAACGTGCAGGCGGTGCCGGGCGCGCAGACAAACGTCTCGGTGTCGAGGCCGCAGACGCCGCCGGCGGGCACCGTGCCCCGCCAGATGTCGGCGCAGGGGCCCTCAAGCTCGAAGAACTGCTCATCGCAAGCCACGGTTTCGAGATGGGCTGCACAGGCATCCAGGCCGGCCTGGGACAGCTCCACCAGGCCAAGGGCCGCCAGGGGCAGGAAGCGGGGCTCAAAGCGCGTCTCGCAGCTCTCCACGAAGGCCTGGCGGCATTCGGCGTCGGAGGCGACGTCCATGCGGCCACAGCGCTCGTAGAAGGGGCAGAACAACGGCGCGATGGACTCGCAGTACGCCGTCGCCGCCAGCGCTTCGCCCTCCCCTTCGCCCTCGCCCTCGCCCTCGCCCTCGGCCTCGCCGACCTCGCCTTCGCCCTCGCCGAGCTCGATCACCGGGGGCGCCGGTTCACAGCCGACGATGGCGCCGACACCAACGACGGCGACCAGCAGCTGCAGCGCGGCGTGGAACCCGTGGAACCCGCCGTGGAACCCGCCGTGGAACCCGGCAGTGGCAGCAGCGTGGAACCTGTGGAACGTGGACGTCGGGAGAGCCATGGGCCCTGCATGCCAAACGACGCCCCCCGCGGGAAGGCGTCAGCTGGCGGTCGCCCTCAGCGGCCCTCGAACTTCGGGGTGCGCTTCTCGGCGAAGGCCGCCATGGCCTCACCGAGGTCCAGCGACGCCAGGAACCCCGCGTTCCACACCGCCACCTGGCGCAGGCCGTCGGCGATGCTGCCCGCGATGCGGGCGTTCATCATGCGCTTGACCCCCTGCACCACGTGGGGAGGGTTGGCCGCGATGTCGGCAGCCATGGCCCGGGCCCCCGCGAGGAGGGCGTCGTCGTCGGCGAAGACGTCGTTGACGAGGCCGATGCGTTTGGCGTGGGCGGCGTCGATGTCCTTGCCCGTCATCGCCAGCTCGCGAGCGTGGCCCTCGCCGATGATGTGGGGCAGGCGCTGCAGGGTGCCGACGTCGGCGACCATGGCCACCTTTACCTCGCGCACGCTCAGCACCGCCGACGGCGACGCCAAGCGCACATCGCAGGCGCTGACGAGGTCGATGGCGCCGCCGATGCACCAGCTGTGGATGGCGGCGATGACGGGTTTGCGACAGCGAAACACCGCGTCGGGCCCCGCCTGCATCTCGCCAATGACGTCGAGGAGGCGCTCCCGCTCGCGCACCCCGGCCCCCTGCTGCAACAACGGCCCGAGCTCACCAGCCATCGCCAACAGATCGAGACCAAAGGAGAAGCAGCGGCCGGCGCCGCGGACGATGACGACGCGAACGGTGTCGTCGACGTCGAGGGCGCGAAATACCGCCGGGCACTCCCGCCAGAAGTCGGGCCCCATGGCGTTGCCCTTGCCGGGACCCGTCAACTGCACGTCGGCGATGCCGTCTGTGACGTCGACGCGAAACGCTTGCCAGGTCTGTGGGGTGGTCATGGTCGGCTCCGTCGCTGCGCTGGGTGGCGTGATGAACTCGTCAGATCTCGTCGTCGGGGGGCTACTCGGCAGGCGGCAGCTCGCAGCGCACCTGATCAACCTTCCAGGCGCCACCTTCAAACAGCACGTCGACGTCGGGGCTGACAACCGTCGTGCCGAAGGCCAGCGTGACCTTGACGCTGGCGCTGACGCCGGGCTGCTCTCCCTTGACGACAGCGTCCTGCACGACGCCGGCTCCCTTCACCAACGCCGGCAGGCAGGCGAAGCGGTCGCCATGACAGCGGGGGTGGTCCTTGCCGGCGGCGCAGTCGGCGTCGATGGCGGCGTTGTCGCTCATGTAGAAACGGCTCAGCACGGAACCACGGTCAAAACCTGCCGGATTCTTGGCGAACGCCGTGTAGATGGCGACGACGGCGTCTTTCACCGGCGGTGCCACGGGCGCTGGCGGCGGCGGCTCGGGCGGCGGCGGCCCGCTGCAAGCGGCAATGGACAGAGCAACCACCAAGACGGCGCCCGCATGGCGGACCAGAGACAAAACGCGCATGGAGGGAAGCTAGCACGTCGTCACCGCCCACAAAAAAGCGGGCCCGCCGGGCCCGCTTTCGTTCACGCTGTCGTGGTAGAGTTCAGCCGCCCGAGTTCGAAAACACGAAGGGGTAGGTGACGTTGACCACGCCGCCGCCCTTGGGGGTCGGGAACTTCAAGCGCTGAATGATGCGCTGCACGCACTGCTCAATGGGAGCGGCGGAACCACCGGAGAAGGTGTTTTGTGACGCCGACGCCGTCTGCACATCACCCGAGCCCGAGATGAGCCAGAACATCACGAGCTTGCCCTCGAGGTTGGGGTCTTTGTTGAGCTCCTTCTCGTAGCAGTACTTGATCTGGCTCATGACGCGGCTGATGACGCGCTGGATTTCCTCACGGCTCAAACCACCCTCGTAGATGATCTTGCCGGGGACGATCTTGGTCGTGCCCTTGCCGCGGCCACCGAGGTCGATGTTGCCGCTGCCGCCGCTGCCGCGACCGGTGCCCGAACCAAGGCCACCGATGCCGAGGCCGGTGCCGCCGCCGCCAGCGCCGGTGCCGCGCGAACCAAGGCCGCCAGCGCCGCCGGCGTCACCCATCGACGCTCCCGACAGACCGCCGAGGGCGTTGTTGACGCCGGAGCCGAGGCCGCCGGGACCAAAGACGTTGGAGACAGCACCTTCAGGACCCTTGAGACCGAGGGCCGCCAGGGCGTCCTGGGCCATCTTGCGGTCTTCTTCGCGCTTGTCTTTGTCGACGATGGGGGCACCCTTCTTGGAGGCGGCCTTGTCTTCCTTGGGCTTGTCCTTCTTGCCGAAGACGCCAGCGTCATCCTTGGCCGAGGCGGCCTTCTTGCCCGAGAGGTCTTCCTTCTTTTCCTTCTTCTTTTCCTGGGCGGCCAGGATCAGCTTGGTGAAGTCGGAGTTGTTCTTGAACAAGTCATCGTCGTCCATGCTCGGCATCACGGGCGTGATGAGGACGGCGACGATGAGGCCCATCTGGATGATGAGGGCAAGCGCCAGGACCTTGGTGTAGAAGACGTCGATCAGCTCAGAGACAGCCATCCAGGCCAGCGGCGACTTCTTCGAGTACTGCACCACCAGTTCAACGGGGCCGACCCGGACCGTGACCTTCTGGCCATTGTCGAGGTTGACTTGGCCAGACGCCGGCTTGCCGTTGACGAGGATTTCCATGCCGGGAGCCGGCACCACGACAGCGCCCTGGGGCCCAACCGTGACGATCGGATAGCGGGGGTTGGGAATCGACTGGTGCGACAGACGGATGCTGGCGCCGACGTCGTCACCGATGGTGATGGCTTCGCCAACGTTGGCGCGGGCCACGGCGATGACGGTGCCGCCCCACAAGGCCGTGACGTCGACCGAGCGCTTGTCGGTGCTCTTGAATTCGGCGCTCAGCACCGGTGTGAGGCTGGCGGCCTTGCCGTGGGAGTCCTCCAGCGTGCGATGACCGTGGTGGCCGGAGGACTTGCCGAGCTGGAAGCCCGACTGGGACGCTTCACGATGCTTCACGCGGGGCTCCATCTCAGTAGCGGTCTTTGGGGGCGCGCTTTTACGTTCGCGCACGATCTCGGTGGCGTCGCCTTTGGACGACGGTTTCTTGGACTCGTCACTCATCTTCGCCTCGGGCTTTTTCGGCTCATCTTTCAAGGTGCGGGCTTCGACCGGCTTCACGTCGGCCCTGGCAGCCACGGGAGCCTCGGGCTTTTTCGCCCCGACCTTGGTGGGTTCTTCGGTCTTTTTCGTGTCGGGCTGTTTGACCTCGACGGCCCTCGGCGCCTCAGCGATCTTGTGGACCACCGCCTGGACCACCGCGGGCTTGATTTCTTTGACGGGCACCGTGGCCTCGTCGACGGCCGTGGAGTGGCCGGTGGCGGCACGGCGGATCGGCACGGTGGGGGCGAGGATGTCGCCGCCGAAGTGGACCGTCAGCTGACACCGGCCAACGGTAACGATGTCTCCGTCTTCGAGGGCGGTCTCGCTCTTGACCTCGTGCCCGTTGTGTTCGGTGCCTTCGTCGGAGCCGAGGTCGAGGACGTAGACCTTTCCGTCGCGCGGCTTGAGCATGCAGTGGAGCGACGAGACGTCGTCGCCGTCGAGCTTCACGTGCGATGAAGCCCCCGAGCCGACCATGATGGGGTCGCTGGTGGTGAACTCCATGACCTTGGTGCTGCCATCGGGGAGCTTGATGGTCAGGCTGATCGAAGGCTTGTTTTCGGCCATGGATGTCCTTGTGGAGGATCGTCACCAGCGGTCTGGTGGGGTTTTCGGCGACAGGGCGACTTCGTCAAGGCAGGATCGGCGCAGGGCAAGACGAGATTCCCAGAAGTTTCAATGCTTTGACTCTGGTCGCCGGCAAAAAAAGGCTCTGGGTATCGGTCATTCATCCGATGGGTCCATCTTCTGGCCCGACGGGCCAGACACCGTGGCGGTCGACCGGGTTCCGGTGGCCCCGGGCGATCCAAGCTCGTCGCCCTCCGCCGCTGCGGGCCCGCCGACGCCTCGTGCTGCGCCTGTTGCGCATCCATCGACGTCGGCACCGCCGTGGCTCGTTTGCGTTTGGGGCGCGTTCCAGACAGCCTTGGCGGATGAGTTCGTCCGATCCGATGCACGACCAGATGGTCCAGGCCGAGAGGTCTCTGTTTGGTACCCGCCTGCCCCGCCCCACCGGCGTCGGGCGTCATCTGGTCGTCGTCATCGTCGTCAGCGCCGTCGCCCTCGGCATCGCCATCTACTTCGCCGAAAGCGGCGCCCCCGCCGAGCCTGTCCCCAACACGCCGTCATCATCATCAGCGACGCGATAGGTCGACGCGATAGGGTGCCACCATGTCAGCCGCCGACCTCGACTTCGACCTCACAGCGACACGCGAAGCCCTGATGGCCCTTGGCCTCGTCCCCGGCGCAACCACGCTGCCGCTGGCGGACCTCATGCTGACCCTGGCTCCCCGCGATCCGTCGCTGCAAGCCAAAGACGTGCCCGTGGAACAACTCTTCGCCAAGGTCACCGCCATGCGCGACAAGTTGCGGGTGCTGGAACAGCGGGTCAACGCCGCCGACGGCCCAGGCGCCGCCGAACGCGCGTCGTTGCAGGTCCACATCACCGCCACGGCCGAAGCCCTGACAGGGCTGCTGGCGTTCTTCTCTGAGCAGGCCTTGCCCACTGGCGCCAGCGAGTCCCCTGGCCCCCCCGCGGGGAACACCGGGGCCACCATCCGACGGGCCTGAGCAAACAGTCCCGACCAAAACAGTCCCGACCAAAACAGTCCCGACCAAAACAGTCCCGACCAAACAGTCCTGACCAAAACAGTCCTGACCAAAACAGTCCTGACCAAAACAGTCCTGACCAAAACAGTGCGGACCAAGCAGCCAGGCGCAGCGACCCGGCCACAATGCGACGTTTTGGTCACAATTCGGCCCAGAAGCGGGGTTGTGGGCGGCAACCAACAGCTACAGGCTGATTTTCATGCGCGCCTATATCGCCTCCACCGCCTTCTACGTCCCAACCGACGTCGTCACCAACGCCGAACTCATCAGCCGCTACGGCATCGACACCACCAATGAGTGGATCGTGCAGCGCACCGGGATTGAGCAGCGCCATTTTGCCGCCGACGGCACCGGCACGTCCGATATCGCCCTGCCGGCGGCACGCGAAGCCATCGAACGCGCCGGTCTGGTCCCCGACGACATCGACCTCATCATCTTTGCGACGCTGACGCCGGAGCACGCCTTCCCCGGGTCCGGCTGCTACCTGCAGGCGATGCTGGGCATCCCCGGTGTGCCGGCCATGGACATTCGCAACCAATGCTCGGGCTTTCTGTACGGCCTGGCGACAGCACGAAGCTTCGTGGAGACGGGCATGTACAAAAATGTGCTGCTCGTCGGCGGTGAGAAACACAGCGTCGGCCTCGATCTTTCGACCGCCGGGCGCTCGGTGGCATGTCTGTTTGGCGATGGTGCTGGCGCGGTCGTCGTCAGGAGCACCGACGACCCGGAGCGCGGCATCCACTGGATGAACCTCGGCGCCGATGGCCGCCACGCCGACGTCTTGGTGCAACGGGTGTGGAACACGCGGACGCGTCCGTTCATCAAGTTGAATGAAGACGGCGACGGCATTGTGCCCAAGGCCGACCTGTGGACCCACATGGACGGCAAACACGTCTTCAAAAACGCCGTCGAAAAGATGCTGTTGTCCATCATGGGCATGTGCATGGAAAACAAGATCGACCCGACCGAACTGGACCTCGTCGTCTGTCACCAGGCCAATATGCGCATCAACGAATACGTGCGCGACCAACTCGGGCTCCCGGCCGAGAAGGTGCCCAACAACATCCAGAAATATGGCAACACGACCGCCGCCACCATCCCCATCCTGCTCTCCGAGCTGGAGCGCGACGGTCGCTTGAAGCCTGGCATGAAGGTGGCCCTGGTCGGCTTCGGCTCGGGCTTCACCTGGGGCAGCGCCTACCTGGTGTGGTGAGCATGGGGCGGTGGGTTGATGTGCGAAAACGTGGTCTGGTGAGCGACACCTTCCACAC
>CAJBHN010000402.1 GCA_903952805.1 uncultured Myxococcales bacterium
CGCGTGCCCAGGACTTTTGCGCCATGGCCTTCATGCTGCTTCCGTTCGGTCAGGGGTCGTTCAACGGGTCGGTGAGCCGGTCGATGAGGACAGACCGAGAGCCATAAGCACCGCCGACAGGGGCGACACGGTGTTTTCGGCGATGATCAGGCCGCGGGCGCCGGCGGCGCGGGCGGCGGCACCGTCGGCGTCATCGCGGTCGCCCACGTGCAGCAGCCGCGACGTCGGCACGCCCAGCAAGCCGGCGGTGTGCGTCAAAAGCCCCGCCGCCGGCTTGAGGACGCCGGTGTCGTCGGCGCTCACCAGGGCCGCCCACGGAAGGTCCGCCAGGCCGAGGGCTGTGAGCTTTTCGCGCACATGACCGCGATCGCTGACGACGGCGATGGGCAGGCCGCGGGCGACGATGGCCTCGAGGACGGCGCGGGCCTCGGCGCGGGGCCCCACCTTGTGCAGCACGGTGGTCAGCGACACGTTGAAGACCCGATGCAGGTGGGCGCGGGCGACGTCGACGTCGACGTCGAGGCGCTCGGCGGCGATGTGCGCTTCTTCTTGCAACAACGCCTCGCCGCTGTCGAAGCTGCGACCGCGGAGTTCCTCGCGCACCCGACGACCGACCCGCAACGTGCGCCAGCGGGGAAACGTCGCCCACAACAAGGGACGGCGGGCTCGATCGAGGTCGTACAGCGTGCCGTCGAGGTCGAAGCTGACGGCGCCGATGTCGCCGGCGTCGCCCGCGTCGCCGACTTCGCGCGCGCTCCCGTGCTGGCCAAGCGGGTCAACCACGCCAGGCCTCGAGGTCGGCCACCAGCGTCGTGTCGGCGCTCAGCAGCGGCAGCTTCACGTGGGCATCGGGGGCGCCACCGGCCACGCGGCGACGACGCCAGGCCGCGAAGGCGCCAGGGGCAACCACCTGCACGACAACGGGAGCCAGCCGCAGGCTGTGGCGCTTGGCGCGCATCTCCTCGTTGGCATCTTGCAGCGCGGCGTCGAGGGCTGTGGCGAAGGCGACGCTGTCGACAACGGCGCCGGCCTCGACGACGGCGGTGTAGCCGGGGGCGCTGCCGTCGCTTGGATAGCGGGGCGAAAGCACGATGCCATCGCCACGAAAGCCGACGGCCGACAACGCCGTGGCGACGTGGGCCTCGCCGAGTTTCTCGCCGGTGATGGAGCACATGGTGCCGGCCTTGTGGCGAAAGATGGCCAAGGGCGCGCGCCCATGGCGGCCGACGACCTCGACGACGTCGTACATGCGGTAGCGCGACAGGCCCGCCGACGTCGTCACCACCACCTCGTAGTGGGCGCCGGGCTCGGCCTCGTCGAGAAACACGGTCCTGGTGGGGTCGGTTTCACCCACGGGCAGCAGTTCGATGACGTGGCCATGCGGCAACAACACCGATGCCGCCCCGTCGGTGCCGACTGGAGCGCCGAAGCAGCCCTCGGAGGCCGCGTAGCCATAGTCGAGGACGGGGACGTCGCCGTAGCTGGCCTTGAGTCGCTCCAGCCACCACGACGACGCGCCCCCCTTCCACGTGACGAGGCCGGCCAACTCGGGGAAGACGTCGGCCATCCGCGGGGTGCCGTGGGCCGAGGCGCTGTCGCGCAGGCGCCGGGCGGCGGCGGGGTTGCTGCGCAGCCGGCCCTGCAGCCGCTGGCGGGTCGCGTCGTCGAGGCCGGCGACGTCGACGCCGAAGCCGCCGTCGTTCAGGCCGGCAGCGAGGTCGGTGGCGGCGTCGGCCAGCGTGGTGGCAAACAGGTGCAGCGTCGATGGGTTGATGGCGGAGCAGACCGTGATCCGCTCCTGCAGCGCAAAGCGCAGCGCCAGCCGGTAGCGCAGCGCGAAGTCGGCGACGGAGAACACCGCCGTCGGCACGGCGTCCAGCAGGTTGTCGTCGTCGACGCCGCCCCCCAGCGCGACCGTGATGCTGCCGGCCTCGGCCGTGGGGCTCAGGCGCTCGGTGCCCGGCGAACGCATGCTCAGACGCTTGCCGCGCACCAACGACGGCATCGCCAGCAGCATGCTGCGGTAGAGCACGCGATTGGCCACGCGGCATTCGTTGACGAAGGCGCTGGTGACGGGGATCAGCTTGCGGCGCCCCGTCGTCCCCGACGTCGTCGCATAGAAGATGGGGTCTTCGTCGACGAGGACGTTGGGCTCGCCGGCGACCATCCGCTCGACCAGCGGGGCGGTGCTGTCCCAATCGCTCAGGGGCACCCGGGCCCGCCAATCGTCGATGGAGGCTATGGCATCAAAGCCCAGGGCCTTGCCCTGCACCGTCTGGGCGTTGCGGCGCACGATGGCCAGCAGCTGCGCGGTCTGGGCGGCGCGGGGGTCGTCACAGGCCGCCTGCAGGGCCCTCTGGGTGCGGGAAAACCCCATCGCCACCAGGCGACGAATGCTGTCGTCGGAGCATCGCCCCACCAGGGCCTTGATGAGCCCGGCGGCGCCCATGCTCAGGCCGCCTGCGTCACAGCCGCCCGGGGACCGGCACGGCGCAGCCCATAGGGGGCCGCCGACGCCAGCCGGGGATCGTCGGCTTCCAGCACGGTGCCGACGATGTCGTAGTCCTTGACCTCGGTGATCTCGACGACGACGACGTCGCCGGCCTTCAACTCACGGGTGGTGTTGAAATACGTGATGCCGTCGATCTCGGGAGCCTGCGACCACAGGCGACCCTTCATGACCCACTCGTGCTCCTCGCTACCACCCTCGACGATGGCCTCGTGCAGGGAGCCGAGCAGGGCGCGGTTGTTCTCTTCATGGATCTTGCGCTGGCGGCGCATGAGCTTGTCGAAGCGGGTGCGCTTGGTCTTGTAGGGCAGCTTGCCCTCGAGGTCGTAGGCCGCGGTGCCCTCCTCGTCGGAGTATTTGAACACGCCCAGGCGCTCGAAGCGCACGCGCTCGGCGAAGGCCACGAGCTTGTCGAAGTCGCTGTCTTCTTCGCCGGGGAAGCCGACGATGACCGTGCTGCGCAGCACGGCGTTTCTGACGACGTCGCGGACCCCGGCCAGCAGTTCGCCGAGCTTCTGCTGGTCCTTGCCCCGCTTCATCAGCTTCAGCATGCGATCGCTGCCGTGCTGGGTGGGGATGTCGAAATACGGCAGCGTGTTGTTGCCCTGGTCCATCACCGACAGCAGCCCGTCGCTGAGGGTGCGGGGGTACATGTACATGCAGCGGACCCAACGCACGCCGTCGACGGCGGTGAGGGCCTCGAGGAGCTGGGCCAGGTTTGGACGGCCGGGCAGGTCGTGACCGTAGCCCGTCAGGTCCTGGGCAATGAGGTTCAGCTCGACGACGCCGCCCCTGGCGAGGTGGTGGGCCTCTTTGACGATGTCGGCGATGGGACGGCTGCGCTGTTTGCCGCGCAGCGCGGGGATGATGCAGAAGGCGCAGGTGTTGTCGCAGCCCTCGGCGATCTTCAGGTACGCCGTGTAGCGGGGCATCGAGTTGGTGCGGGGCAGGTCGCAGCCGGCGACGAAGGTGAGGTCCTCGGTGACCTGGTTTCTCGCCTGCATCGGTTCGCCGTCGACGATCGGCAGGCCGCGCTTGGGCTTCTTGACGGTCTGGCCAAGGCCAAAGCCCGCCAGCACGTCTTCGATCTTGGCGTAGTCCGACGTGCCGAGGAAGGCGTCGACCTCGGGGAGTTCGCTCTCGAGTTCGCCGACATAGCGCTGGGCCATGCAGCCAGAGACGATCAGCTTGGCGCCAGTCTCTGCCTTCAGCAGGCCCATCTCGAGGACGGCCTCGACAGACTCCTTCTTGGCCTCGCCGATGAAGCTGCAGGTGTTGACGATGATGGCGTCGGCCTCTTCAGGGCTCTCCACCACGGTGTGACCACCGGCCATCGTGATGCCAAGCATATGCTCGGCGTCGACGCGGTTTTTGGGGCAGCCGAGCGAGACAAAATGAACCTTTGCCATTCCCGTGATGTAGCCAATGGTGCGACGGAGGCAATGGCATCGCCAGCGCCACCGGCGAGGACGGCACCTTACAAACAGGAAAGGTCCGGCAGCGTCGGCTAGGGTCAGACGGTGCGTTCCCTGCTCGCCCGCTGCCACGCCCACGCTGCCCTGATGGCGCTGCTGACCACGGCGGGCAGCGCCCATGCCACGCGGCCAGAGCGTCAGGGCCAGACCATGGTGGACGGCGTCTGCGTCGGCAGCGCCTGGGACGTGCACAGCGAGGTGGCGACGTTCACCCCCGTCGTCGATCGGGAGCGCCGCCGGCAGGAGGGGGTCGAGGCAGCTCGCCTGCGCCGCTTCGCCCGCCAGATGCACGCGCGAGGAGCCGCCGTCGACGATCCATGCGCGGACGAGAGCAGCGGCTGTCTGCCGGCGCTGGCAGGAGCCTTCGATGCCTTTGACCGCGCCGTCGCCGTCAACGACCGCGCCGGCGTCGTCATTTTTGGCAACTCCCTGATTGCCGCCGACCGCATCGTCAACGTCGTGCGCCGACGGCTCACCGAGCAGTTGGGTGACGCTGGCCGGGGCTTTGTGCTGGCGGACCGGCTGGGGCCCATCGGTCCCCGTGATCGAACCGCCACCGATGCCAGCGGCTGGGCCCCCACCAGCGTGGCCGACCTCAAGCATGCCCCCGAAGTGCGCGGGGCCCCCCACGGCGTCGCTGGCGCCGCCCACGTCAGCCTGGGGCCCGCTGTCAGCCGATTCCGCCTGGCGGGCGAGGACGAGGTCACCGTCATGGGCTGGGCCCTGCCCGGGCGTCCGGGCCTCAGCGCCCGCGTCGACCAGGGGCGCTGGCAGCCACTGGTCGTGGTCGACGGCGCGGTCGCTGACCCCGGCGAGGGCCCCGCCGGCGCTCCCATCCTCCACCGCCTCCACCTTCCCAAGGGTGCCGTGTCATTGGAGCTGCGCACCACCGGCCGCGGCGCCGTCGTCCACGGCGTGGCGCTGGAGCATGGCGGTGGCGGCGTCGTCGTCGACACCTTTGGCGTGGCTGCCGCCGACGCTCCACGCTTTCTCGACATCGACGCCACGATCTTTGAGACCGAACTCGACGCCCGCCAACCCGACCTCGTCGTGCTCATGCTCGGCGGCAACGAAACCAAGAGGGTGGCCTGGAAACAGCGTTCGCTCGACGAGGTCGCCACCGCTCTGCAAGCCCTGATTCGCCGCACCCGACCCGGCACCGACCGCAGCTGCCTGGTGGTGGGTCCCATCGACGCGGTCGTGGGCACCGACGCCAAAGCCGGGCAGGACCCGCTGGGCCAGCGACCGGAATTGACCACCATCAACGACATCCACCGACATGTCTCCCTCGCTGAGGGCTGCGCCTACATCGACCTCTATGCCGCCATGGGAGGCAAAGGCTCGCTGCAACGGCTGAAGGCTGCCGGCGCGCTGCACGATGACCTCGTACATCCCCGGGAACAGGGTCTGGCGATGCTTGGTCAACTGGTGGCCGACGCCCTGCTGCAGGCCTGGCGGGTCAGCCCCCACCGGGAGGGGCCCTGGCGGCACTCACCACCGCCTGCCGCCTTCGCCGTCGCCACCACGCTGGATGATCGCGCCGCGAGCTTGCGGCCCGCCGCGCCCAAACACACGACCCCGCCGCTGTGACCGCGATGCTCTTGGCCCTGGTGGCCCTCCACCTGCCTGGCGAGCTGCGCAAGCCCGCCGGCATCGTCGGCAGCACCGCCGTCACTGCCATCGTCGACGCCACACCGGTGGCCGCGCCCTGGCCACCTCTCGATGGCGACGTCAGCATGCGCCTTGGCCTGGCCATCGACGACGCCTTGGCCAACCGGCGACTGACCAGCGTGGCTGGACTGGCCATCGGCGTGCTGCACCGGGGACACGCCTGGCGACAGGGACGGGGCCACGCCCAACCCGACACCGTGCCGCCGTCGACGTCGACAACGTCGTGGCGCGTGGCGTCCATCACCAAGACCATGACCGCCGTGGCCGTCATGCAGCTCGTCGATGCCGGACGGCTGGACCTCGACGATACCGTCGGCGCGTTGCTGCCCGGCGCGCCGCGCACCTGGCGCTCCATCACCCTGCGGCAATTGTTGGCCCACACCTCGGGCATCCGCCATTACCCGCTGCGCGGTCCCGAGCAGCGGCTGACGACGCATCTGACGACGACACAGACCCTGGCGCTTTTTTCGCGGCGGCCCCTGGCCCATCCACCGGGCCAGAGCTTTCTGTACACGACCTACGGCTATGACGTCCTCGGCGCCATCCTCGAGGCAGTCACGGGCCACGCCTTCGCAGACGTCCTGGCCGAGCAGGTCTTTGGGCCGCTGGGCCTGCAGTCCACCGTCGTGGAAGACAGCCGCCATCGTGCGCCGTCGTGGCCCGAGGGCGTGCGCTTCACAGCAGGAGGGCGACTCCAGCCCAGCGCTCGCGTCGACGTCAGCAGCCGTTTCGCCGGCGGCGGCGTCCGCTCCACGATCGACGACCTGCTGCGCTTTGGCGACGCCCTGCTCGCCAACCACCTCGTGGACGCGGACACGTTCCGGTCCATGACCGCACCCACCATGAGCGACGATGGGCTCGTCAACGACTACGGCCTCGGCTTCGCCGTCTACCCCCAGCGCGGTCATCTCGTCGTGGCCCACGCCGGCGGCCAGCCGGAGACGACGTCGCTGTTGTTTCTCATCCCCGCTGAGCACCTGGTGATCGCACTGGCCACCAACCTCGAAGATCAAGGCGACACCTTGTCCGCCGTGGCCCAGGCCATCGTCGAGGTCGTGGCCGAAGACGGCTGCCCCCGCCGCGCCGTGTGGAGCGACAGCAGCGCTGGCGCCGACAGCATCATCATCGACGGCCTCAACCGCGCCTTCACCCATGGTCGCGCATTCGTTGACCTCGTTGTCGACGACGTCAGCACCGACGCCGCCTTTGCGCGCTTCGAAGCCCTCGTCGACCCCGCTGCCATCCAGCTCGCTCCCGTCGACGCTCGCGCGCGCATCACGTCGGCTCACCACCCGATGAACGGCCGCGTGACACCCATCGTCGGCGCCGCCATCGCCCGCGCCCTGCGCGACGTTGACGAAAACGCCTTCGCCACCCTGCCTCGTCGAGGACCGTTGGCCTTTTTCGCCGACTGGGTCGCCCTGTGCGAACGCGACGCGGTTCGCTGCCCACCCGCCCGACGACCCACACCATCATTGTCCGCCACCGTCCGTCGCCTGCAGGCGGCTTGGGAGCACACGCCGCCCGCTGTCCATCGGCTCCGTGTGCGGGATTTGCTGCACGTGCCGGAAACCACGTCGGCCCTCACGCCACTGGTCGGGTCGCCCGTGCACCCCGACCTCAG
>CAJBHN010000403.1 GCA_903952805.1 uncultured Myxococcales bacterium
CAGCACTGCTGCTTGTCCCAGGGTGACCTTGTCGACGGAGCAGCCGTAGTAGGTGCGGGCTGCTTCTTCGATGCCGTAGGCGCCGTTGCCGAAATAGATTTGGTTCAAATACAGGCTCAGGATCTCGTCTTTGCTGAAGCGCTCCTCAATGCGCTTGGCGAGGATCATCTCTTTCACCTTGCGCGACATGGTGCGCTCCGGCGTCAGCAAGAACGTCTTGGCGGTCTGCTGGGTGATGGTCGAGCCTCCCGATTGGGGCCCGCCGATGAGCTTGTGGCGCACCTGGTAGACGACGGCTCGGACGATGGCGAAAACGTCGATGCCCTGATGGGTATAAAAGTCGGCGTCCTCGGCCGAGATGAACGCAAATTTCACATGATCGGGGATCTTGGTGATGGGCACCACCGTGCGCCGTTCGTCGTAGAACCGGGCGACGACGTTGCCCTGGCGATCAAAGACCCTGGACGTCGTGGGCGGGTCGTAGGCCTCCATGGCGGCGAGGTCAGGCAGCTCCGACGACAGCACCGCAATGTGGGCCGCAACGCCGCCCACCATGAGGGCTGACAACGCCACAGCCAGCACCCCGAGGCGTTTGAGGAAACCCTTGAAGCCGCGGTCGGTCACGAGAGGATTGCTCGAAAAAAACATGGAGTTCCCGTCGCACCATTGGTTGATGCCTGGAGGAAGGCGCGGCAGGCGACGGTGATTCCGTCCCGCGCTGGCAATATTCAGCCGAGCTCGACGAGCACCTTGGGCGGCATCAACCACACCAGCTCCCCGTGGGGCCGCGGCAATTCATCAAGTTCCAGCAGTGCCGCGCCGGCTTTCTTGAGGGTGGTGACGGGAACCCGGTCTCCGGTGATCGACAACGCCAAAGCCCGGTCGAGGTGGGGACTATGGCCGACGCACAAGACCTCGGCGTCGCTGTGGTCGAAGGCATGCAGCGCATGAAAGATCGCGTACGGGGCAGCCTGCGGCAGCAGCGCGTCGCTGATCACGATGTTGTCGACGGCGACGCCAAGGACTTCGGCGGCGATGTCGGCGGTCTCTTTGGCCCGCACGTAGGGACTGGTGATGATGCGCGTCACCTGCACGCCGACGCGCACCAGGCCCCGGACGGCCTTGCGGGTCTTCTTGCGTCCTTCCTCGGTCAGGGCCCGCCCCGGATCGGCAGGACAGGCCGGGTCGGCGCGATCATGGGCGATGCCGTGACGAAGCAAAATGACGCGCATCGAGTGGTGGTGCCCCAAGGCGCCGTCGCTGAAAACCCCTCGTCGCCAGGCAGAAGCGACCGGAGCCGCAGGCAAGGCCTTGCAGAAGACCAGAAGCCATCGAGGTGGGCTGGCGAGACGACCTGTGCAGCCGACGCCCCTACAGACACACAGACACACAGACGTACCGACGTACCGACATGCCAGCAGGTCAGTCGAACAGTTCCCAGCGGAAGCGGTAGCGGAACAAGCTGTCGACGGGGGCGCCATCGACCTCGCCAGGCTTGAAGGAGCAGCTGCGAATGCCCTGCAGGCTGAGAGCGTCGAGATCCTTATTGCCGCTGCTGCGGGTCACCTTGGCCGACACCAATTCACCAGTCTGCGAAACGCTCAACAGCAGGTCGGTCACACCTTCAACACCCTGGTCCGCGAGCTCCTTGGGAAACGGAGGCTTGCTGCGACACACGACCTCGACCTCCCGAGTGATGCTGGCAGCCTTGGCAGCCTTGAAGCCGGGCTGGCCGCCGGCGTACTGCTTCACATCAGACGGCTTGACGAACTTCTCGCTGTTCGGATCGCCGTAGGTGGTGTTGCCGACCCGCACGCTTGGCCCGCTGGTGCCCTGGACCACCGAGTTCATGCTGATGCCGGTGACGATGGGCACCGGTTCCGTCGGCGGCGACGGGGGCGGCGGATCGTTGGACGGCGGCGGCGGCGGCGGCGGCTCCTTCGGCGGCGGCGGCAGTTCTCGCGGCGGCGGCGGGGGCGGCGGCGGTTTCTCTGGCTCAGGCGGCGGCGGGGGCGGCGGCGGCTCGGGAGGCGGCGGCGGTTTGTAGATGGCCATCTCAATCCGCTCGGCCTTCTTCTTCAGGGGCGTGCGATTGGCACCGACGCCGACAACGGCGTGGATGGAGAAGGCCACCAGAAACGCGAGAAGAAAGATGCCCCAGTTGAAGGCGTCATCCTTGTCAAAGCCAACCATCGCCACCACAGGACCGTCATTGCGCAGCCCCCCGCGGGTCGGTGCAGGCGACCCCTCAGGGGGCGTGAGCGGCTCGGGCTCAAAGGTGGAATGGGGCACTGGCGAATCCTGGGCTGCAGCCGCTGGCAACGAATCAATACACACCACAGTCCATGGACTGGCGCCCATGTCCGGCTCGGCGCACGGCGTCAGCCGCTCGATTCGATGTTCAAGGCGAATTTGACGATGCCCTCCTGCTTGACGATGTCGATCAAGCGAATGACCTCGCCATGGGAGGCGGCTTTATCCGCCGCGATGACGGCCTGCAGGTCCGTCTTGCCCTCGGCCTTTACTTTCTTGATGTGG
Source organism: uncultured Myxococcales bacterium (assembly GCA_903952805.1). Taxonomy (GTDB): domain Bacteria; phylum Myxococcota; class UBA727; order UBA727; family VGSZ01; genus VGSZ01. The sequence goes on from CAJBHN010000403.1 coordinate 2,539, forward strand.
GCCCGGAGGGCGGCCTCGTCGGCCTTTTCGCCATTGAGGTAGAGCTGGCGGGCGCCAGTCTCCTTCTCGACGGTGAAGGTCAGCATGATGACCGAGGGCTCGGTCGCGTCACCGGTGGACGCCTCGGGCAGGTCAACCTTGAGGGAGTCGGCGACGACGTAGCTGGTCGTCACCATGAAGATGACGAGCAAACACAACATGATGTCGACCAGGGGGGTGACGTTGATGCCCGTGATGACGTCGTCGTCGCCGCCGCTGCTGGAATTTCCGGCCATGGCCTGCCTCTGGATTGGGTTCGGGGCGCTGCGCGTGAGGTGATGCGAGACGTCAGTGCTTGGACGACGACGCCGTTGGCAGGTCCTTCATGTGGGCGAGCAGCACGTGCACCAGGGCCTCGGCGCCGGTCTGCAACGTCTTGAGGCGCCGCGTGAAGTAGTTGAAGACGGCAACGGCCGGGATGGCCACGACGAGGCCGACAGCGGTGGCGGCGAGGGCGGCCGACAACGTCGACATCACGGCACCTGCGCCGACGTTGCCACCTGATTGCGTGCCGAGTTCAAAGAGGGCGGCGACGATTTCGAGCACCGTGCCAAACAAGCCGACGAAAGGCGCGTTGTTGCCAACGGTGCCCAGGAACGCGAGCCCCCGCTCGAAGCGCAGGCGCTCCATCTTTTGGGCCGAGAGGGCCAGTTCCTGCACGCCGTTTTTGCCGAGGTGGGCGCCGTCGAGGGCGGCCAACAGCACGCGGGTCTCAAAGCCCTTGGCGTTCTCAAGGAGTTTCTTGGCGGCAGCATAGTCGCCCGCGAGCAACAGCGTGTTGAGCTCAGCCGCGACGCCCCGGACGTTGTCCTTGTGGGTGGTGAAGAAGATCAAGCGCTCGATCATGACGGCGACGGACACGATGGAGAGCAACACCATGAACCACATCACCCAGGCGCCCGCGCCGGTGCGCGAGAGACGAACAACGAGGTCAGTGATCAGGTGCAGGTTCATCGCAACAGCTCCATGGGGCCAGGTCGACCGAGCGCGTCCCGTCCGTGTGTCTGTCTGCTGTAGGGATGTCGACGCAGAGTGACAAGGTGGCTTCGAAAGCCATGGATCGTGACTTTGCGCACAGCGATGGACCCCGATTGACCGATGGGACGCTGGTTCTATGCCAGTGATGCCGCAAAACGCGGCAACCCGCCTCGTTGCATTTTTCGGCTGCTGGCCGACCTGTCTGGTGGCAAAAAAATTCGACACTGGCGAAGCCGGCGTCGGTGCACTCAAGGAACGCCAACCGCCAATCCCTTGAATGTTCACAAAAATTCAACCGCGTCGTGGTTGAATTCCTCTCAGGCCGCGATGGCCCGGAGCTGCATGTCCGATTCGTCCGAGCGCGACCCGAGCGGGTCTGCACCAGAGCCAGCCAGTGCCGTTGCGCCAAGCGACGACGGTCTGCCTGTGATGCGCGCCGGCAATGATGACTTCTCTGTGCAAGCCCGCGGCACGTTCACGGTCAAGGACGCTGAGGGCTATCTCCCCTCGCCGGATTCCGACTTGCTGCGCGTGCACGTCGAGGAAACCTTCGAGGGTCCACTTGATCTGCTGCTGTTTCTCATCGAGCGGCACGCACTCGACATCCTCGACATCCCCATCAAGGTCATCGTCGCCGAGTACATGAAGGCCATCGATGACATGCGGGATCTCAATCTCGACGTGGCGGGCGAGTTCCTGGTGATGGCGGCGCACCTGGCGCACCTGAAGTCCAAGATGCTGCTGCCGCCGCAGGAGCGCCCCAAGGAGGCCGCCAACGAGGTCGACCCGCGGGTCGACCTCGTCCGTCGCCTGCTTGAATATCAGCGTTTCAAGGACGCCGCCGCTCGTCTGGACGCGCTACCCCAACTTGGTCGCGACGTGTTCGGACGGCCCCTGGCCCCCACCCTGTATGACGCGCCGGTCGACGAACCCGTCGACACGGGTCTGCACTTGGCCGAGGTCGACCCCATCGACCTGATTCGCCTGTTTGACGCCATGTTGCGGCGGCAGAAGAAGCTCGTGATCCACGAGGTCCTCGTGGAGCGCTTGAGCGTGGGTGCCCGCATCAACGAACTGGTGGACGTCTTCATCGGGCAGCGGGACCGCCTCGCGTATTCCTTCGCCGACATCGTCGACAGCTTTGGCCCACGCACCAAACGTGGCGTCATCGTCTGCTTTTTGTCGGTGCTGGAGATGGCGCGGCTGCGCCTGATCAAGCTGCGCCAGGACCCAGACACCCTGACCATCAGCGTCCTGCCCATCCACGCCAACCTGCGTGACGACGAAGACGACGTCACCTTGATGGCCCAGCTCGAAAGCGTCGACGAATTTGAGGGCGACGCGCCCACCACGGAGTCGACATGAGCAACGGCATGAACGACCGCGACCATCGCAACGACGACGGCGCCGCCGGGGTCGAACCCGCGTCAGCGGAACCACCGTCCATTGACGCGGCCGACTTCGCCGCAGTCCTCGACGCCGCCACCGGCGACGCTCCTGCCGACGTTGCCGTTGCTGTTGCCGACGAGGATGCCGGTGACGGCGCGCCATTCGTCGTCGAGGAATGGGTCTACGGCGCCATCGAGGCTCTGTGCTTCGTCTCGGCAGACCCCATCACCCCCGCACGGGTCAAAGAGGTGCTCGCCGGCGAGCTGCCTGCCCTTGACGGAAAAGCCACCATGGCCCCGCCGACGACGACCCAGGTGCGGGAGATCTTTCAGGAGTTGCTGCGGCGCTGGAGCGACCCAACCCGTCTGTTGGGGCAAGGCTTTCGTCTGCTCGAAGTCGACGGCGGCCTGACCTTCCGCACCCAGTCGACCCAGGCGCGCTTTGTGCGGCGCATGCAACAGGGCAAACCCCAAAAGCTGTCGCGGGCGGCGTTGGAGACCCTCGCCGTCGTCGCCTATCGGCAGCCGGTCACCAAGCCCCAAATCGAAGAGGTCCGCGGCGTCGACTGCTCCGGTGCCCTCAAGGCCCTGCTCGACAAGAAGCTGGTTCGCATTCTGGGGAAGGCCGAGGACGTTGGGAGACCCCTGCTCTACGGCACCTCGAGGACCTTCCTGGACTTCTTCAACCTGCAAAGCCTCAACGACCTGCCGACACTCAAGCAACTGCAGGAACTCGACGGCATCGCCCAGGCCCCCGCCGACGCCGGCGACACCGGCCCCGCCATGGTGATGGACCTGTTTCAGAAAGATGGCCCGGGCCTTGTCTCCGAGGAGACCGAGGAGGAGAGCGCCGACGCCCTCGATGCCCTTGAGCGGGCCCTCGGTGAGGCCAAAAAGGTCGCCAAATCGGCCTCGACCCTGGTGTTTGGCATTGAGGTGCCAGACGAGGAGCAAAAGCCCGGCAGCGATTGACGACGCCAGTTTGTCTGAAATGTGCCAATAGTTCGGATTCGTCTTCGGCTGACGCCGAGGATGTCTGATCTCCTCCGGCTCGCGCCCCAGGAGTCCCGCTGACGAAGTCGACGCACCCCGCGCCGACGACACCCCCAAGCACCGACGGAGTCGGAGCGATGACGAAGAACAAGTCCAAGCCAAAGTCGAAGTCCAAGTCAGTGTCGTCGTCGCCTGTCGACGACGGGACCGAGCGACTGCAGAAAGCACTGGCACGTGCTGGTGTGGCTTCCCGCCGTGCCGCGGAGCAAATGATCGTCGACGGTCGCGTGCGCGTGAACGACGTCGTCGTGCGCGAGCTCGGCAGCAAGATCGATCCAGCGAAGGATCAAGTGCGGGTCGACGGCCGCGTCG
>CAJBHN010000404.1 GCA_903952805.1 uncultured Myxococcales bacterium
GGCGACGGCATCCTCGACGGTGACGAAGTCGGCATCGATCCGGCCACCCCCAGAGACACCGACGTCGATGGCGTCATCGATGCCCTCGACGTCGACGACGACGGCGACGCCCTGCCATCAAGCGACGAGTTCCGTCTGGCGGGGGGCGCCTCCGATCCCGACGCCGACGGGCGCCCCGCCTGGCGCGACACCGACAGCGACAACGACGGCACCCTCGACGGCATCGACGACGGCCTCGGCGACAGCGATGGCGACGGCCGCGCGGACTTCCTCGACCAGGACAGCACCAGCATTGTCGTCGAAGCCCCTGCCCCCGAACCCGTGGATCCGGGGTGTTTTGGCTCCCAGCTGACCACGCCGTCGCAAGCGCCGTTGCTGGCGTTGCTGGCGGGCCTGCTGTTGCTGGTGCGTCGTCGGGCCCGTGGGGTGGCTCTCGTCGTTGTTGCCCTGGTCGGCGTTGGCACCACCGCCCGCGCCCAGGCCGTCGGCGTCATCGACCCCTCGTGTGCCCCGAGCTCGGCGACCCGCAATGGCGCCATGACGTGTGGCAGCAACAACGCCAACGAGTGGGGCACGAGCTTCACCTGCGCGTCGAACGCCGCTGAGTTGCGTGTCGATGGCAACGCGATTCGCCAAACCATCACCGGCTTGATTCCGACGGTGACCTACACCGTCACCTTCCGCGGCGTCAGCATCGCCAATGCGGCTGCCGTCATCGCGACCTCCTTGTTGAACAACGGCGTGTCTTTTGACTCGCGGATCATCGGCTTGCCACCCGCGGGCAACGCCGAAACATTCCAGTTTGATTTTGTCGCCCCCGCCAGTTCGGTCGTCGTCCAGATGCTCCGCGAGGCCATCGACAACGGCAACCAGACGGCGGTGATTGATGATCTGTTTGTGCGACCGTCCGAGGTCGGCAACGCCGACATCGCCCTGGACGACACGTTGTCAGACCTGAGGGAACTGTGCGTGACCTTCACGGACGCCAAAGACGGCGACACCGACAACGACGGCGTGCAAGACGACGAAGAAGACAACTCGTCCTACGCCGGACGCTCGTCCAACCCCCTGCGCGCCGACAGCGACGGCGATGGCCTGTGTGACGGCAGCCTCGCTGTTACGGGGACCTGCATCCGCGGCGAGGACATCAACAACAATGGCGTCCTGGATGTGGGCGAATCCAACCCTGCCCTGCAGGACTCCGACGAGGACACCGTGTTGGACCCCGTCGAGCAGACCCGGGGCATGAATCCCCAGTCCAACGACACCGACCAGGACAACCTCGACGACGCCGCCGAATTGGCTCGTAACACCGACCCCCTGGATCCCGATTCCGACAACGACACGCTGACCGACGGGCTTGAAGTCGCGCTGACCACCAACCCGCTGCGGGCAGACACCGACGGTGACGGCTTACGCGACAACCTCGAGGTCGAATCCATCGAAGGCGGCAACCGCACCAATGCATTGCTGGCCGACACCGACGTCGACGGCCTCTGTGACGGTCCCGGCACGGTGGCAACCGTGTGCGTCGCGGGGGAGGACATCAACTTCAATGGCCTGCGCGACGCCGGTGAGACCCAACCCGACCTGCCCGACTTCGATAGCGACGGCTTGCTCGACGGACCGGAGCGCTCGGCCGGGACGGATCCCTTCGACGCCGACAGCGACAATGACTCCCTGCTCGATGGGGAGGAAGTTCTTGAGTTCCTCACCAATCCACGGTCGGCAGACACCGATGGCGATGGGCTGAATGACCCCGCCGAACTGCTGGCCACCAGCAATCCCAACGTGCGCGACAGCGACGGCGATGGCTTGCTTGATGGCGCCGACGTCGCCGCGGGCGGCAACCCCGTCCTCGTCGACACCGACAGCGATGGCCTCACCGATCCCCAGGAGGTCGCCGCGGGCACTCCGCTGAATCAGGGCGACATCGACGGCGACGGCCTGTCCGA
>CAJBHN010000405.1 GCA_903952805.1 uncultured Myxococcales bacterium
CTTTGAATGCGCCGGTCGAGGTCCGAGGCGCTGCCTCCCATGCTCTTGCTGCGCTTGAATGCTGCCAGCGCCAGGGGACCTTTTTGCTGGTCAAACAACACGACGCCTCGTTGGTATTCGGCCGCCGCTTGTTGGGACTGAGAAGCCGTCGGCGCTGAAACGGCTCGATCCAGCGCGTTGAGGGCATCGTCGGGCCGACCCTGCTCCATGCGCACCAGGCCGATCAGGAACCAACTGTCGGCGGCCTTGGCGGGAGACTTGGATGCGGTTTCGAATTCGCCCACGGCGTCGTCGAGGAGGCCCATCTCGCGGTAGGCGATACCCAAATCATAGTGTGTGGACGAGTCATCGTCGGCCACGGTTTCGGCGATGCCCTTCTTGAACTGCGACAGCACTTCACCGACGGAGACCTGGCCTGGATCAGACAGGTCACGTACCGGTGCAGCCTCAGCAGCGACGTCGTCCATGAGGCGCTGCTGCCAGGGTGGTCGTGGTTCGGGCTCGCCGGCCTCCCGGGCCGAGATGCGGGCAAGCATATGCTTCACCCGTTGCGAGTCGTCGATTTCGTCGAGGATTGGTTCCAGGATCTCGCGGGCTTCGTCGAGGAGGTCCTGCTGAATCAAGAACTCGGCCTCGGCGAGTTCGTCGGCGAAGAACGTATTGGCCGGGTCGTCCTCGAAGCCTTGTTCGGGGGCAAAGAGGGCGCGGCTCCTTGACACGTCGCCAGCGTCATCGCCGGCGTCATTGGTCGATGCTGGGGCGGACTGCCGAACGTCGAGTTCCAAGACGGCTTCAGCGTCCATCGACGCCAGCGATGGAATGTCGCCGAGGGCAAAAGCCCCCGTGCTCTGATGCTGGACGTCGAAGCCATTGCCGACCAGGCCAGTGCCGACGATGCCGCCGCTGCGGGGTGGCACAGCGTTCAGGCTCGCCTTGACGTCGTCAGGCAGGTCGAATTCGTCAGGATTGAACTCGTCAGCGTGCACCTCACCCGGGTGGGGGAAGTCGGCAGCAGGGAGGGCCGCATCGCCAGTGAGTTCCGTGTTCATCGCGGTGTGGCGCACACCGCTGTTGTCGTCGGAGCGGACAGCGGCGGCTCGGTGCTCACCGGTCTCCAGAAGGCTGTCGTCGACGGTGAGCCGGGCTGAACCCTTCATGACCGAGAGTTGCTGCTGCCAGTCGGGACCGCCGTACACGACGGTGCGCCCGCCGAAGTCGTCATCGGCGTCTACGGGAGGGGCCCCTTCCTGTGATGCGATTCGTGCGAAGCTCTCCAGTTCACCGAGTTCATCATGGGACAAGCCAAGGCTGGGGGCTGCCTCCTGCGGTCGCGTCGGCATGGCCTCCTGGACGGCCTGGGCTGCCAAATCGTCGAGCATCGCGGCGTCATCGTCGAGGAAGGCCGGGGCGCTGGTGGGCACATCCGGAGGTCCGACAACGGCAGCGGGCGTTTTGGCCAGGTTCTCGTCGCTGCCATGGCCAGTGAATGATGTGCTGCCGGACTGCAGAGACGCACGTACGACCTGGTCGGCTTTGGCCTGGTCGTCGTCGTCGTCGTCGTCGCCGTCGTCGACGATGGCCACGGGTACCGGTTTGGGAAACGGCGCATTTGGGAGGGCCGGGGCGACGTTCAGGGGCAGATTGCCGGTTGGGGCATCAAATTCCTCCTCATTCGCGGCCAGCGGTGCCGGTGGCGGGCGATGGGCGTGGCTTTGGGCATGCCTGGTGTTGGAGGTGGGCGGTGTGACGGCCTTGGATGGGGCAAGCGGCTCGTCGAATGGCTCGTCCAATGGCTCGTCGAATGGCTCGTCGAATGGCTCGTCGAGTGGCTCGTCACGCGGCGGGACGGGGCGCCGCGATGGCGTGGCCATCATGGACGGCACTGAAGCCAGCATGTTGGCAGCGCGCCGCGTCTGCAGGGTGGTGGCGACATCGGCGGCAGGGTCCTCGCCAGCGGCGGCGGCCTGCTCTCCCTGGGGCGGCTGCCGGGGGGCTGGCGCTGTCGGCACCGAGACCGCGACCCGGGCCAGTTCAGCGCTCCACTCAGCCAACTTGGGGTGGGATATCTCGCCGCCCTTTTGCACCATTCGGCGCAGGGTCTCGACGGCAGCTGCTTTTTGGTTTGTCTTGTTTTGCAGCTGTCGGAGCTTCTCCATGGCCGGGAGATGATCGGGCCGCATATCGAAAATCTTGTTGAGATGCTCGATGGCTTTGTCGCGCAAACCGTATTTCACGTAGACATCGGTCTCGGTGAGCAGGCGCTGCAGTTGCTCATCTTCGGCGCTCATTCGCGGCACCGCCGGCGCGGCAGGCGCCACGACCTGCCGACGACCCAGGGCTCCCTCGGCTTCGTCGTCGCCCGGTACGAGTTCCAAGACGCGTTCCCACATGCCGCGACCGTCGGCCTGGTTGCCGTCGCTGTCGTGAATGCGCGCCATTTCCTTGTAGACCGACACGGTCTTTTGGTGCTGATCGAGGGCAAGAAACGCACTGGCAATGAGCCAGAGGACCTCCAGGTCGCGGGGCGCCTGTTTGAAGCACAGCTGCAGCTTGGTGAGGGCATTTTTGGCCTCACCGCGCTTCATGTAAATGATGCCCAGTTCACGGGCCATGTCGACGGCGGTGGGTTCCCAGGCGAAGACCTTTTCGCCGACCCGCAGCGCGTCGTCATAGCGCTCCTGGGAGTTCAAGAAGGCAAATGCCTGCCGCATCTCGACGACAGC
>CAJBHN010000406.1 GCA_903952805.1 uncultured Myxococcales bacterium
CAGACAATTTTAAGGTATGCTGGTTAGGCTGTGCAACCCATTGATTTCGCAAAGTTTTTTTCTCTTCGGTGCCCGTGGAACTGGTAAATCTACGCTTCTTAAATCAATATTTAAGGATAAAAAAATTTTATTACTAGATCTGCTAGATGGTGAAACCTATGACCAATTACTGCATTCTGATAAGTGGCTTGAGGATGCTGTGTCAAGGGGCAGTTTCGAGTGGATCGTTATCGATGAAGTGCAACTCCTTCCAAAATTATTAAATTTTGCCCACAAATGGATGGAACGAAATAAGCAAAAATTTGCTTTAACTGGCAGCAGTGCCCGAAAGTTAAAAAGAGGCAGCGCGAATTTACTTGCCGGCCTGCCGCCCCGCTTCGTATTTGCGTCGTCTTCGTCGGTGTATGGCGGTCAAGAAAAAGTGCCATTTCACGAGGACGATCCGGTCATGGAACCCGTCTCGCCCTATGCCGCCACCAAACGAGCCGGCGAGCTGCTGATGCACACCTACAGCCATCTCTTCGGGCTGTTTTCGACGAGCCTGCGCTTTTTCACCGTCTACGGCCCCAGGCAGCGCCCCGAGATGGCGATCCACAAATTCGCCCAGCTCATGGTCGACGGGAAGACCGTCCCCCGCTACGGCGACGGCAGCACCGCCCGCGACTACACATACATCGACGACATCGTCAGTGGCGTGTTGGCCTCGGTCGACCGCACGACGGGACCGGCCTTTCGGATCTACAACCTGGGCAATTCACAGACCGTCAGACTCGACGACCTCATCGACGCCATCGGTCGCGCTATCGGCCGACAGCCGGTCATCCAGGACTTGTCCGAACAGCCCGGCGACGTGCCGCGCACCTTCGCCGACATCAACCGGGCCCGCGCCGAGCTGGGCTATGCCCCCAAAACCCCGATCGACCTCGGCCTGCAGAAATTCGCCAGCTGGTTTCTGGCCATGGAACGGCGATGAAGCAGGCTTTCTACATCGACACCCACAAAGGCATCACCGGCGTCGTCGTCGCCGCGCTGATGATGTGGTTTGGCCGCGAAGCAAGCGTGACCGCGTGGATCTATCTCGCGCTGCACGGCACCTACGGCCTGTTGTGGGTCTGGAAATCGAGGGTCTTCCCCGACAGCCAATGGGAGCAGCGCGCACCACTGTGGTTCGGCCTCGCCATCTGGGGAGGGCTGTCAACGTATTGGGTGGCACCGTGGTTGGTAATGACATCGTCGAGCGAGGCGCCGCCGTGGTTGCTGGGCGTGGCCGTGATGCACTTCGGCCTCGGGGTGTTTCTGCACTTCGCCAGCGATATGCAGAAGCATATGCACCTGCAGCACCGACGGGGGCAGCTGCTCGACGACGGCCTGTGGAGCCGGAGCCGCAATCCGAATTACCTCGGTGAGCTGTTCATCTACTTCAGTTTCGTCCTGGTCGCCCGCCATTGGCTGCCGGCGGCCATCCTGGTGCTGTGGTTGGTGGCGGTGTGGAGCCCCAACATGCGCAAGAAAGACCGCTCCCTGTCGCGCTATCCAACCTTCGCGAGCTGGCGAGCCCAAACGGGGCTGATGGTGTGGCGCCTTCGCCGTCCTTCGGCGGTCGCGGACGTGTCGCCCGACCAGCCCGCACCGTGATGTAAGCGCCCTGCCCACATCGTCGCTGATGCACGTTTGACCGGTAGCAAGCGCCCGCGTTACCCAGCGCCACGGTTTTTGGATGCCGTTGGCGTCCAGAATCGCTGCTGTTGTCGTGCGCCGTCGAAAGAGTGCGCATCCCCGGTACGAATGGAGTTCCCATGGCGCTTACGAAGCCCGCAATTGATTCCGCCGACGTCGGCCTCGTTGGTCTCGCGGTGATGGGCCAGAACCTGGTCCTCAACATGGCCGACCACGGCTTCAAGGTGGCGGTCTACAACCGCACGACGTCGGTGACGGAGAAGTTCGTCAACGACAACCCTCCCAGCGTCTTTGGCGACGGCGGTGGTGGCCTCGTGCCCGGCGCCGACCTCGCCGACTTCGTCAAGTCCATCAAGAAGCCCCGCCGCATCGTGATCCTCGTGAAGGCCGGCGGCCCCACCGACGCCGTGATCGACTCGCTGGTGCCCCACCTCGAAAAGGGTGACGTCATCGTCGACGGCGGCAACGCCCTGTACACCGACACCATCCGCCGCGAGAAGGCGCTGACCGACAAGGGCCTGCTCTTCGTCGGCTCCGGTGTCAGCGGCGGCGAAGAAGGCGCCCGCTTTGGACCGAGCCTGATGCCCGGCGGCAAGCCCGAGTCGTGGGAGATCCTCAAGCCCGTGTGGATGGCCTGCGCCGCCAAGGTCGACGCCAAGACCGGCAAGCCCATCGAAGGCGCCGCTCCCGGCAAGCCCGTCACCGGCGGCGTGCCCTGCACGACCTACATCGGCCCCGACGGCGCCGGCCACTACGTCAAGATGGTGCACAACGGCATCGAGTACGGCGACATGCAGCTCATCTGCGAGGCCTACTCCATCCTGCGCTTCTCGCTGGGCAAGACCCCCGCGGAGTGCAGCGCCATCCTCACAGAGTGGAACCTCGGCGACCTGAACTCGTTTCTCATCGAGATCTCCGCCGACATCCTGCAGCAGAAGGACCCCGTCACGGGCGCGCCGTTCGTCGACGTCGTCTTGGACACCGCGGGCCAAAAGGGCACGGGCAAGTGGACGAGCGTCAATGCGTTGGACCTCGGCATCCCCGCGGCCACCGTGGCCGAAGCCGTGTTCGCGCGCTGCATCTCGGCCCTCAAGGACGAGCGCGTCAACGCCAGCAAGAAGCTCAAGGGCAGCACGGGTCTCGGCAAGGCCATCGACATCTCCGTCGATGCCGTGCGTGACGCCCTCTACTGCTCCAAGCTCTGCTGCTACGCCCAGGGCTTCGCGCTCTATGCAGCGGCGTCGACGGAGTACAAGTGGAACCTCAACCTCGGTGAGATCGCCCAGATCTTCCGCGGCGGCTGCATCATTCGCGCAGGCTTCCTGCAGAAGATCACCGACGCGTTCACCAAGGATCCAAAGCTCTCCAACCTGCTGCTCGACCCCTACTTCGTCGACAAGGTCGCCTCGATGCAGGACAACTGGCGCAAGGTCGTGGCCCGCGCGGCCCTCGACGGCACGCCGTCGCCGCTGTTCGCGTCGGCGCTGTCGTACTACGACAGCTACCGATCCGAGACCCTGCCGGCGAACCTGCTGCAGGCCCAGCGCGACTACTTCGGGGCCCACACCTACGAGCGGACCGACACGCCCCGCGGCGAGTTCTTCCACATCGACTGGCCCGATGCGTCGCGCCCCCAGCTCAAGGCCTCCGAGCTCGGCATGTCCCGCTGAGGACGACGACACTTGGCCTCTGCAGGTGACGAGAGGGCTGCCCCGGGCAGCCCTCTTTTTTTGCGTACGCAGACTGTCGGTCTCACTCCCACCTTTCTGTGACCAGACCCACCATGGGGCTTCCGCCGTCGGGCAAGGCGAGACAGCATGAGCACGACGACGACGACGTCTCGTAGACTGCCGCGACGCCTTGGGAGTTTGCATGATTCACCAGCACCGCCATGCCCTGTTTGCCACGCTGCTGACGACGCTGGTGTCTTCGGGGGCTGTTGCCCAAAGCGGCCAGCTTGAGGTCGTGCGCACCTTGAGGGGACCATTTCAACATGCGGTGGTTGGCTCGTCGCTGGTGACGCGGGATGGTCGGCTGCTGCCTCAGGCCGGTGCCACCATCAACATCGAAGGTGACGTCGTCCTGGAGAGCGCGCGCTTGTACTGGATGGGTTCGCGAGTCAGCGCCGACGAGCAAATGCGTTTAACGCTCCCCGATGGCACCGCTCTCGACGTCAACGCTGACGTTGGTGAGTGCTTCGTCGATGTCAACGTCGCCAAGACCAACGGTCCGACGGACGACAACTACTACGCCTGCGCCGCCGACATCACCGCCGCCATCGGCGACCGGGCCCTCAACGGTCGCTACATCGTCAGCGGGGCCGACTTCGAGACCCGCGGCGCCCGCTACTGCATCAACACCGAGAACAATGGCAGCTTGGACTTCACCAATCCCGGTGGTCGTTGCCAATACGACTTGAACGATGCCACCCAGCGAGGCTTGGCCACCGACGTCAACCTCGTCGCCAACGCCTTCGTCGACAACATCTACGCCGGCGGCTGGGCCCTGCTGGTGGTCTACCGTGACCTCGAGAACAACACGCCCCGCGTGCTCCGGGTGGCCCGCGGCATGGTGGGTCAGCAGAGCTCGGGCAACCAAAACGTGCTGTCGTTCTCCGACCTGGAAATCGGGCCTGTCGGCGGCCGCCTGACCCACGTCGCCATCGGCGGTGACGCCTTTGCTTTTGCCGCCAATGACGGCGAGCAACTCACCTTGTGCCGCGGCGCCTGCAATGGCGGCAACGCCATTGAAGCGCAGGGCGGCGGTGCGGTCATCAGCAGCACCTCGTCGCCAGCGGGCAACCTCTACAACGAGACCATCTCCAGCGAATTTGCCGGCGTCGTCAGCGGCGTCGACGAAGATGCGGGCCTCGACATCGACACCTACGACTTGTCGCCAGCCTTCGATCCCAACAACAGCCTCAACAACCGCTTCACCGGCGCCAATACGCTCAACGTTGCCGCGTCGACGGGAATCGACGCGCTGGGGCACGTGCTGCTGGTGGTCGAAGTGGCCGAACTCGATAGCGACGGCGACGGCTTGAGCAACCTCGACGAAGTCGAGACCGACCCCGACGATCCAGACACCGACGGCGACGGCCTGTGTGACGGACCATTCGGGGTGTTCGGCGCTCAAAACGCGGTCATTTGCCTGGGCGGCGAAGACCAGGATCGTGATTTCAACATCGCCGACGTCGGCGTCACCGAGACCAACCCGTTGAACCCCGACACCGATGGCGACGGCCTGTGCGACGGTCCAAACACGGTGCTCGCTGCCAACGGCGTGACGGTGGTCTGCTTCGGCGGCGAAAACATCGACGGCGGCCCGGTACGCTCCGACGAGACCAACCCGCTCAACCCCGACAGCGATGGCGACGGCCTGTGCGACGGTTTCCTGGCCGTGGCCCCCCTCTGCTCGGGCGGCGAGAACAAGAATGGCGCTGACGTTGACGCCACCGAGACCAATCCCCTGCTGCCTGACACCGACTTTGACCAGCTGTGCGACGGCAGCCGCGGTGTGATCAACCCGCTGCTCGGCAACTGCGCCGCCGGCGAAGACCGCAACGACAACGGCGTGGTCGATGTTGGCGAAACCGACCCCCGCAACGAGGACACTGACGGCGATGGCATCACCGACGGTACCGAAGTCCTGATTGGCGCCTATCCTGGCGGCACCAGCGACGCCAACCCCGGTCGCGACAGCGCCCAGACCGATCCGCTCAACGTCGACTCCGATGGCGACGGCGCCTGTGACGGCGATGGCAGCTTCGATCCCGCCTTTGGCACCTGCAGCCGCGCCGAAGATGGCAACACCAACGGCCAGCTCGACGGCGGCGAGACCGACCCCACCAACGTCGCCAGCGTGCCGGTTGGCGAGGGCGAGGGCGAGGGCGAGGGCGAAGGCGAAGGTGAGGGCGAAGGCGACCGTGACGGCGACGGCGCCTGTGACGGCGATGGCAGCTTCGATCCCGCCTTTGGCACCTGCAGCCGCGCCGAAGATGGCAACACC
>CAJBHN010000407.1 GCA_903952805.1 uncultured Myxococcales bacterium
CGTCGTCCAGCGCTCGCTCCAGAAGTCTCGCTCCATTGCCTTCTCCCTGCTTTCCGCACCGCAGCGTGTTGCACATTCGGGCTGGCTTTGTCGTAGGGTGCGAATGACCCTGACACCTGTCCAACCGGGAGCCTTTCATGTCTCGTCCCTTTGTCTTGCCCGCTCTTCTTGGCGCCGCCCTTGCCGTGGGTCTGGCCTCGCCGGCCACCGCTGCCAGCACCTGGGACATCGATGCGTCCCACAGCACGGTGTCGTTCGTCGTCAAGCACCTCGTCATCGCCAAGGTGCGTGGCAACTTCAAGACCTTCTCGGGCACCGTCGTGGTCGACGACAAGGACCTGAGCAAGTCGAGTGTCAACGTCAAGATCGACCCCGCCAGCATCGACACCGACAACAGCAAGCGCGACGACCATCTCAAGAGCGAAGACTTCTTCAACGTCGCCAAGTTCAAAGAGATGACGTTTGTTTCCACCAAGGTGGAAAAGGGTGCTGACGGCGTCTTGAAGATCACGGGTGACTTGACCATGCACGGCGTCACCAGGTCGGTGGTCTTGACGGGCGAGGGACCAAGCGTCGAGGTCAAGGACCCGGGCGGCAACGCCCACGTCGCCTTCTCCGCCAGCACCTCGGTCAAGCGCGCTGACTTCGGCCTGACGTGGAACCGGGCCATCGAAGGCGGCTCCGTCGTGGGCGAAGACGTCAAGATTGAGCTTGAGGTCGAGCTGTTCAAGAAGCGTTGACCGCTGGGGCCGACGCCATCACCACGACCTCGTGGGCCACGCCGACGAGGTCGTTTTTTGTGTGCGCCTTATTCGAGTCGCTTGGGGCCGGTGTCTGGCGACCCGGCCAGAAAGAGCCCGCCACCGAGACCGCTCGCGGCGACGCCGACGATGGCGCCCACCCACATGGCCGCGCCCAGCGGAGCGACGATGTCCTTGCGGGTTGCGGCAGAACCGACGCCGTTCCAAAAGAGGGCCTCGCAGGCAAGGCCCCCGAGCACGCCGACGACGGCCAGACCGCCGCCGACGCCAGCGACGGCGGCACCGGCGAATTGCAGGTCGGTCAGCTTGGTTTCGTCGATGGGTCCCTGGCCCCCGGGGATGACCGGCGGCGGCGCGTCGAGGCCTGAGGTCGCGCCGGTGGTGGCGCTGGTGTCGAGGATGCCGGGGACGTCGCTGGCGCTCGACAGGACCCGGTCGATGAGGGCCTGGACGTCGCCGGCCTCGCCGACGCGCACGGTGCCGTCGATGGTGCGCGTGACGGTGCCGGTCTCGACGTTGATCAAGATCAGCTTGACCTCGAGGGTGCGCTTGCCGGCGGCCTCGACGACCAGCAGGGTGCTGACGTCGGCGAGAATGCCGAGCTTGGCGAGGCAGGCGGTGTCTTCGTTTTCGCAGACCTCGCCGTTGAGGTCGATGAGCGTCGACATATGCCCGCCGGTCTGCTTGGCGCCCTGGACCTTGAGCTCAGTATGGCTGGCCAGCGCTTTGCGGATGGCGACGTCGAGACGGCCTCGCACGTCGCGGTCGGCACTGCCGCTGGTGGGCAGCATGGCGAGGGTCTCGGCGCTGGCGCCGCTCGCGCAGGTCAGCGCCAGCACACACAAGCACGCGGCCCGGAGCACCATGGATGCGAACGACGACGACGGGGAGCAGGGGGCCACGACTCACTCCTAGCAGCCGCAGCGCCCCCGACGCAACATCGCTGGCGTCGTGGGCTCAGTCGAGCAAGGCGTGGGTCTTGAGGTGGGCCACCA
>CAJBHN010000408.1 GCA_903952805.1 uncultured Myxococcales bacterium
GGCGACGGCAGCGCCGGTGTCGACGGTGTGCAGCACCTTGTCCTTGACCGTCCCCGAGAAAGACTGCTCGATCGGGAAGCCGCGGGGCACCACCGTCAGCGTGCGCTCGAACTCATCCTTGAGGCCACTGCCCTCGGCGGCAAACGAGACCTTCTCGGTCCCCTGCAGGCCGCTGACATCGAGGCTGTAGAACATCGCGTCGCGCCCCTGCTTGGGCAGGCTCTTGGTCCCACCCGGATCGCTCTTGAGCGTCACGAGGCTGCCGAAGGTGGCGCGGACGTCGACGTCGACGGCGTCATCACTTTCGTTGGTCAGGGTCAGCGGCACATCGATGCGGTCGCCGGCGCTGACTTCGATCGGCAGCTTCACCGCCATCGAAAACGGCAGCTTCGAGTCAAAGACAGTCTCGTCGCGGCCCGCGCGGCCGTCGCCGACGCCCTCGGTGAAGACGCGAAACGACGTCACCGCGTCAGAGAGATAAAAAGTGACGACGGTGGTGCCGTCTTTGCCGGTCTTGACCTGGGGCACCCACTGGATGGTTTCTCGGAAGTCCGTGCGCACCGCGGGCGGCGGCCCGCCGTAGTTCGGCGCGGGAAACACGCGAGCGACGCTGAGCGCCGGCTGGGGTGGCCCCATGCGGCGCGCACCGCCCATTGGCTCCATCTCGTCGGCGATGGCTTCGCCGGCAACGACACGACCAACACCGCCGGCACCGGCGCCGCCCCAGTCCTTATCCCTGGCCATGTCCATCTTGCCGCCGACGTTTTTCTTCTCGTCGGCGCCGGCCATCGCTCGCCGGCCCCTGGCCATAGGCTTCTCCTTCGGCATCGCGACAGCCTCCGCCGGGGCCGCAGGGGCCCGACCAGCCTCCTCACGCTTGGCGAGTTCCTGGCGGGGCGGCGGTGGCGGGGCCGCTGGCCGCGCGCGACCCTGGACGGCGTTGGCGACGACCTCGCCCACGTCCATCGGCATGGCCATCGGCATGGCCATCGGCATGGCGGCAGGAGGGGGAGGGGGAGCGCCAGCATGGATACCTTCATCGTCGACAACAGCCGCCGCACGCGTCGCCTGCGGCATGGCATCGACGCCACGACGGGTCCTTGGGACCATCGCGTTGGAGGCGAACTGCGCGCCGCTGGCGAGGGCGTCGGACCAGGCAAAGGTGCGCCAACCGCGGGTCCCCATCAGCAGCTCCAGCGCCAGAGCACTCTTGTCGTCGGTGAGGTCGAAGAAGAGGTTGGGTTCTTCGACGGGGCCGGGCAGCTCGGGCTCGAGGTACAGGCGCGACAGGATGTGGCCGGTCTTGTCGTCGGCAAACGAAATGACGGTGTCGTCGACAACGGCCATCGCCAGTTCGGCAGAGACCGGGGCGCCGTCGGGGTTCGTCGTCGTCACCTGCAACGCCACTTGATCGCGGGGCGCGTAACGATCCTTCAAGGGCTTGACCTTGACGCCGAGGCGCGCGCGCCGGTTCTGAAACACCAGCCGCTCGGCGAGGGGAACTCTCGCCTCAGACAACACCGTCACGCGAGCGACGCCCATGGCCGAGGACACCGCATTGCCTCCCCTGAGCTCGACCACGCCGGGCTGCCCGCGTTTGAGGTCGAGGCCAGCCTTGTCGATGACGTTGTCGCGGACAGTGGCGATGACCTTGACCTGCTGGTCGGCCGTACACGTCACGCTCGCCACCAGCGAGCCGCGCTGGCCGTCGAGGTCGTCGAAGGTGCGCAGCACGCAGCCGTCCTCCTTCGCTGCTGGCAGCATGATCGTGTCGATGATCCCCTCCGGTTTGGTGATGCGGGCGCTGTAGGTGCGGCCGACGGCGGGGCTCATGACGAAGCGACCAAGGCCCTCCTTGTATGACTCAAACTGCGAGACCACCTGCCCCTGATCGTCGATGACCTCGCCAGCGACGTCAGCAGGCTTGCCCAGTGGCGTCTTGGCCTCGAAATACACGCGGCCAGGCAAGCCGGTCACGAGCGAGCCGCCTTCAGGAAAGAACGACAATTGCATGCGCTTCATGATGATGGGTACGGCCTTGCTGACGCTCTCGGTGACGCCGCCGTCGTCGACCAGGACGGTTAGCAAGCCGTCGCCCACGGCGATGGTGGCTGGCAGGGGCACCTTCACGAGCGCGCCGCCGTCAGCATTGGTGGTGACGCTGACGCGGGGCAGCTCGACGCCGTCGAGGCGCAGCAGAGCGGTGACTGCCTGATTGACCAGCGGCTCACCGGTCGGGCGTTTGAGTTCCAGCGTGGCGGTGACGACGTCGTTTTCGCCGTAGGCCTTGCGAGCAAACTCGAGCTTCTTCTTGATGCGCGGCGCCTCGTAGCGACTGACGACGAGCGGACGTTCGCCAACGGTGCCGTCGGGGGCCCGCCAGCGCAGCAGGTATTCGCCCCCATTGACCTCGGCGGGGAGGTCGACCTCGGCGGTGGCGTAGCCGCCGCTGGTCTGGAGGGATTTCTCGACGACGGGGGCGCCCTTGGGGGAGATCAGCTGCAACAGGGAGATGCCGTTGCCGGCACCGCTGAGGTCGCGGGCCTTGAGGTCCCACACCCGCACCCAGATGGTCTCGGCGGGCTGGTAGATCGGCTTATCGACTTGCAGGTAGATTCGCTGTTGTCCCGCCCCGGCGAAGAAGGCCGACAGGTTGGTGTCGACATCTTCAAGCAGATCAATGCGCTTGGACGGCGACGGCGCCTTCTCCGGCGGCAGCGGCGGCAATTCGCCCTTCTTGCCGGGGGCGACAGGCTCGGGGGCCTTGGTGGTCGTCGTGACCGTGTCGGGGGCATCGATGCCGCAGGCGGTCGCGGCAGCAATAACGCAGGCGGCGAGGGCGATGGCCACGCGGGAGGGGAAGCGATTCATGGAAACCTCGGAAAGACGGTCGTGCCGGTCTGCAAACGACGCAGAGGGCCGATGGGTCTGGACCCTAGGTCAGGAGCCGGATCAGGCGCCAGCGCCCGTCACGCCGCAGGAGGCGCCGTCCCGGGCAGGCCCCGCAGGGTGCCGTGCAACGACGCATCATGGGCACGAGGCGCGGCGAAGCCCAGGCCCACGAAGGCCCCCACCGCCACCAGCACCTGCCCGATTTTCTCCGCCATCGTCGTCGATACCCGCCCCAGCAGGGCGTCGCCGCGCCGGGTCCGCAGCAGCTTTCGTCCAATGGCGCGATACACGCGACCAGCGACCAAGATGGCGAGGCGCGAACGCCAGGGGATGAAGCGCATGCCGGCATCGGCCGAGGCGTAGTAGCGGTCGGCGAGAGCGAGGAGGTCGCTGACGACGACGGCAATGGCGGCGTGGTCGGCGCGGTCGGCGACGACGTCTTCGACGAAGGTGGCGGCGTTGACACCGACGGACCGCAGGCGCGAGGCCGGCACATAGGCCCGGTCCTTGTGGGCGTCTTCGCGGACATCGCGGCTGATATTGGTGAGCTGCATGCCGATGCCAAGGTCGACGGCGTACGGCAGCGCTTCAGGCGCCTTGACGCCGAGCACGGCACACATCATGCCGCCGACCGTGCCCGCCACGAGGTAGCAATAGCGCAGCAGGCCGGCGTCGTCGGCCACGCGCACCCGCTCGTTGGCGTCGAAAGCGAC
>CAJBHN010000409.1 GCA_903952805.1 uncultured Myxococcales bacterium
AGGCGACCCTGACGATGGCGCGCAATCATGCGCGGCAGGATGTGCGGATCGCCGGGCCCGTAAATGATGTGGGGGCGCAGCGCCGTCGTCAGCAGCACCATGGGCCCCTTCTTGTGGGCCGAGGCATTGGCCGCCAACACGCGCCGCTCGGCCTCGGCCTTGGTGCGGCCGTAGTGGTACAAATGGGTCTTTGGATAGGGCAGTGATTCAGTGGCGTGGACGGCGTCACCGCCGCCAAACGTTACACTGGGCGACGACGTGTGCACCAGCCGGGACACGCCGCGGGCGACGCAGGCGTCGATGACGTTCTGGGTGCCGGTGACATTGGCGGCCTCATAGTCGAGGGGATCTCCCCACACGCCAGCCTTGGCCGCGACGTGAAAGACCACGTCCTGGTCGGCGACGACGTCCTTCATGAGGGCGAAGTCGACGACGTCCCCCTTGACGCAGGTTGCGCCGAGGGCAGCAACGTCGGGGTAGTCGGAGCGGCCGAGGACGGTGACCTCGTCGCCGCGCTCAATCAGCATCTTGACGATGGCCTTGCCGAGAAATCCGCCGCCGCCGGTGACCACTGCCTTCATGCCTTCTCCGTCGTCAGCTGCGCCATGTGGTCGCGTGTATACAGCACTCGTTCTTGCTCCCACGCCTCCCACCCTGTGCGACGTGTGGGAGGCCCCGTCAGCGCCCGTCAGCGCCCGTCGGTGCGGGGTTCCCGGCGCACCGATACCCCGGGCGCGCCCAGGCGCAGCGGCAGCACCGGAAAACCCGCGGCCTCCAGTTCGGCGGCCAGCGGCGCGGCCGCGTCTTGGGGCACCAGCGCGAGCGCGACGTCGCCGCCGCCGGCACCCGACGGTTTGGCCGTGCCGCCGTGGCGCGCCGCGATGGCCGCGATGGCCGCGTGGGGCGCGGACACGATGTCGATGGCGGCAGCCTCACCGAGGTCGACCAAAGCGCGGCGACCGCCGTCGACGGCCCGCAGCAGGGCATCCCCCTGCCCGGCAGCCAACGCCGCCAGGAAGGCCTGGGTGGCCTCGGCCATCGCCGTCAGCGCCGGCAGCGCCGAGCGTCCGTTGGGGCGGTCGGAAACCTGGGCCGCCTGCACCTGGGCGACGTAGGCCCGCGTGTCCTGGCTGTGCCCCGACCACACGACGAGGGCGCGCACCGAGGCATCCTCGAGGCGCATCAACAGGCGATTGCCCCACACATCGTCGGCGACGTCGCTCTTGCGGGTGAACTGCACGAGGCCGCCGTAGACCGAGGCGGCGACGTCGATGCCTGAGCCCTTGCCGTGCTGAAAGCGTCGATGGGCCCGCTGGGCGACGGCATGCAGACCATCGACGTCGAGGTCGGGCAACAGCGTGGCCAGAAACGATACCGCCGCCGCCGCCGACGACCCCAGCCCGAGCTTGCGGCCGGCACCGTCCTTGAACGCACGGGTGTCGACGTCGATGGCTTCGGTCGGTGCGGTGTCCAGGACGCCTGTGTCGACGGCTTCGTCAACGCACGCCTGCAGCAGGCCTCCGGTATCGGTCCGCAGGCGGCCGCGACCGGGGGTGCGGGTGGCCGTGGCGTAGACGTCGACGGCAGCGACGATGCCCACATGCCCCATCAGCACGGCGTACTCGCCCATCACGACGAGCTTGCCCGGTGCACGGGCGACGACGACCTGATCGCTCACGACAGCACCCGGGCGGCAGGGCCGGGGGCCGCGACGTCGACGCCGCGGACGCCGACGACGGCGCTGACGGCGTCGGTGACGGCGGGGGCGTCGGCCGGCGCACACAAGACCTTGACGTGGGGCCCGGCGTCCATCGTCGCCCAACAGCCGATGCCGTGGGCCCGCAGACGCCGCACCTCCTGCAGCACCGCGATGGTGGTGGGCTGGAAGTAGAAGAAGCCGGGGCGCGCCGCCAACGTCGTGGCGTGCATCTTCAGCGTCGAGTGCTCCATCACCTCGCCGAGCTTCGGCAGGTCGGCCGCGGCGAGGGCGTCACGGGCGTCAACCAGGTCTTTGGGGTGGGTCTCGACCCACGGAGCAAAATACGGCGACGTCTGCGACGTCAGCTCCATCCCGTCGGTGCTGCCGGTCTCCTTCTTGCCTTCGCCGCAGCGGACGACGACGAGGCGCACATCGAGGCTGGACGGCAGCGCTTCGGCGAAGCAGTCGTCGCCCGTGTCGAGTTCGCCCCGGTGCAACAAGACAAAGCCGCCAAAGATCGAGCGGGCCGCCGAGCCCGAGCCCTGGCGCGCCAGCCGCGACAGCGCTTTGTCGTCGAGGGTGACGCCCCAGGCCCGCGATGCCGCCAACGCCAGCGCCGCAAACGCCGACGCCGACGACGCCAGACCTGCCGCGGTTGGCACATCGTTTCTCGACGTCACCCGGGCTTTGCGGGTGTCACCCGTCAAACGACGAAGGCGGTCCAGGAACACCGACACCTTGGCGGCTTCGGCAGCGGACACCTCGACGCCGTCGAGAGTGAAGCTGTCAGCAGCGCCGTCGTCGGCGTCGATCGGCTCGACGGTGGTCTCGGTTCCGAAGCGGTCAAGGGTGAGGCTGATGGAGCCCACCGCCGGCAGATTCAAGCCCGCGACGGCGCCGGGGCGCTTGCCCCAGTATTTGACGAGGGCGATGTTGGTGTGGGCGTAGGCGGTGACGGCGGGCATTGGCGACGGTCTACGAGCGTCGGCGCAGACGGCAACCGGGCCCGGCCCGGTCCGAGAAACGACGTGACTGCCGATGCAGGTTGACTCCCAGACCCAGACAGCCGACCGTCATGCCATATGGCTGCTCGCCGACAGGCCCCTGCCCCCGCCAGCGGACGACCCCTCGACCGTGCTCAAGACTTGAGCATCGAAACCATGGGCCGCATGGCTGAGTTCTGGGGTTTCACCCGGACCCAGGGTCGGGTCTTTTGCCTGCTGTTTTTGTCCGCCCGCCCCGTGACCCAGGCCGAGTTGGCGGAAGCCCTCGACGTCAGCGCCGCCAACGTCTCCATGAGCCTCAACGGCTTGATGCGCTGGGGAGCGGTTCACAAGGTCTACGAAAAGGGCTCCCGCAAGGTGCTCTATGAGGCCGAACCCGAGCTGCGCAAGATCATCCGCTCGGTGCTGGGCGGCCGTGAGCAGCAAGAGCTCAAAGATG
The DNA here is from genome assembly GCA_903952805.1 of uncultured Myxococcales bacterium. GTDB lineage: Bacteria > Myxococcota > UBA727 > UBA727 > VGSZ01 > VGSZ01. The sequence continues at coordinate 3,143 of CAJBHN010000409.1, forward strand.
CCGTCGACGCGTTCGCCGAAGCCACCGATATCGTCAAGGCTGAACGGGCCACCCGTCCCCTGACGACCGAGGAGGAGTTCGTGCGCGATCGCCTGCAGCACCTGGAGGGCGTGGTGCGGACGTCTGGTCGCATCCTGAGCCTGCTGCTCGGCGACGGCCGCGTCGACGTCAAGAGTGAGCTCGGCGAGCGCTGACCTGGAATGCCATGAAACGCCTCATCACCGACGACACGGTCACCGCGGAGTTCAAGGCCGGCCGCCGCCAGATTGCGGCGCCGTCAAAGGACGCCGTCGTCACGCCGGCGGCCTGGTCCAAGGCCCGCGAGCTCGGCGTGGTCATCGACGACGGCAGCACTGCCGGCCGGTCTGGCTCCTCGTCGGCGACATCGTCACGATCGAAGGCGGCACCGAAGGCGGCACCGTCTGACGCGGGACGCGCCACCAAGGTGGTCGACGCCTCGGGCGTGCTCGTGGTGCGGGGCAACTCGGTGCAGCTCGGGAACTTCACGGGGGCAGGCCCCGGCAAGCACATCGGGCTCCTTGACGTCGTCACCGGCGCCGATGGCTCGCCCATGACCGCCGGCATCATGAGCTTTGGTGCCGCCGATTCGTTTGCCTGGTCCCTTGGCTACGACGAGATCGACCTGGTGCTCGAGGGCGTACTGCAGATTCAGATCGACGGCCGTACCGTCGAGGGCCGCGCTGGCGACGTGCTGTACATCCCCAAGGGCAGCACAATCGTGTTTGCGACGCCCAACCGCACCAAGGTCTTCTACGTGACCCATCCGGCGGACTGGGCGGCCACTGGCAACGCTGCCCGACCACAAAAATAGTCGTCGCTGTCGTCGTCGTCGTCAGCGCGGCGGTTCGGCGGCGCTGACGCCGAGGCGGTGCATGTCGACGGCCTGGCCGAGCAGCTCGTCGTAACACTCGGCATGGCGCTTGGCGGCGAGCCAGTCGTTGCCCCATACGTACATGCCGTGACGCTTCACCAAGATGGCGTGGACGCCGGGGTTGTCGGCGATCCCCTGCGACAACGAATCGGCGAGGTCGCATTCGTGGGCCGTGTTGTTGATGACGGGCACGCGGTGCACGTCGGCGTAGCCCACGCCGGCAAGGCCCTTGAGCATCTCGAGGTGGGTCAGGGTCACGTGGCTGGTGCCCGCCTTCTCGGCCAACACGGTGGCGAGGACGGCGCTGCGGCTGTGGCTGTGGATGACGGCGCCGGCGCCGCGCAGCTTCATAGCCGCCAGGAACAAGGGCCGACATTGGGACACGGCGAAGCCGAAGGAGGCATCGGGCCCGTTGACGACGGTGCCGTCGAGGTCGAGTTCGTAGATCCACTCGGGCTGGATCATTTCCTTCTGCACCCCCGACGGCGCCATGAAGACCCTCTCGCCGAGGCGCACTGAAATGCCGCCGCCGGTGCCCG
>CAJBHN010000410.1 GCA_903952805.1 uncultured Myxococcales bacterium
CAACGCGCCCGCCGTCTTGGACCGCGCCTCGGCGACGGCGCAACACAAGATGGCCGGCTTTTTCGCCGTGTCGGGGGCCAACGGCAGCCAGGGCACCATTGGCGGCCAGGCCAAGAGCCAAAGCGCCTTCGACGCCATCAACTCCGCCATCAGCGGCATCGACGTGACCGCCCTCGAGAAGGGCGATAGCGGCAGCCGCGAGTTGGCCTTCGAGAAGCTCAAGCTGTCCATGCAGCGCATCAGCGAAGGCATGCAGGCGCTCACCAACACGCTGTCGATGACCCACGAGTCGGCCAAGACCGCCATCAACAATCTGAAGGCCTGAGCGTGAAGCACCCGCCGCAAAAGACCGCAGCACCCGCCGCCGCTGCCCCGTCAGCGATGGCGTCGTCAACCTCATCGGCCCGATCGACGTCGTCACCAGCGACGCCGCCATCGGCAACCATGGGCAAAGCGGTGCTGGGAGCCAAGCCCCTGCCCGGGCGTCCCTTCACGCCACCACCGCTGGCGCCCAAGGCACCGACGGTCTCCACCACACCGGTCACGGAACAACAGCTCATTGCCATCGCCAACGGCCAGCTGACCTGGGCCGAGGCCATGGGCATGACCCGCCAGGAAGCCTTTGGTCTGGCGCAGTCGGCCTACCGCTTCTTCGAGTTTGGTCAGCGACAACGAGGACAGGCCGTCATGGAGGCCCTCGTCGAGCTCAACCCGAACGTGTCGGCGTTTCATGCGTTGCTCGGCGCGATGCACGGCCGCCAGGGACGCTCCGAGCACGCCCTGCGCTGCTACAGCACCGCCATCATGCTGGAGCCGTTGAACCTGTCGGCCCGCGTCAATCGCGCCGAGATGTACCTGAAGGTTGGCGCCCTCGACAGCGCCCTCGACGACCTCGTCGCCGCCACCAAAGCCGACCCCCAGCAAAAGACGCCGCTGGGCAAGCGGGCCTGGCGCCTGGCCAAGACGACCTCGCAAGGCCTGAAGGAACTCATCGCCCGGTCACCACACTCGGTGGTCCAGACCAAGACAGCGCCGACCAAGCCAGCGCCGACCAAGCGCTGACGTCGCTCATGGTCGCTGGCCGCAGCGGCCGGTCCGTTGACGACGACGATAGCGACGGCGATGACCGCGCATGCTCTGCACACCTTCGTCGCGCCTGCCCCTGTCACTGACGGCCCTGGTCCTTGTCGTGGCCTGCCACACCACGCCGTCGTCGTCCGCGTCAACCGGCGCCGCCGACCTCATCATCACCGACGTGAGCGTGTGGACCGGGGTCGCCGACGCCCCCGCTGCCAGCGCCGTGGCCATCAAGGGCGGCGTCATTGTCGCCGTCGGCACCGACGACAGCGTCGCCGGCTTTCGTGGCTCACAGACGATCGTGCGCTCCCTGCCCGGCACCCTCGTCACGCCCGGCCTGTACGATGGCCACGTGCATCCCCTCGGCGCCGGGCGTCAGCATGCGGGCTGCTCCCTGCAAGGTTTGTCGACGGTGGACGCCATCCTCGCCAAGGTGCGCAGCTGCCACGAGGCCTCAGCCGGCGACGGCTTTGTCTCTGGTCGCGGCTTCAACCTGAGCTTGTTTCCCGGCGCCAATCCCCACCGTCGCCTGCTCGACGGCATCTCCTCGACGAGACCCATCTATTTTCGCGGCGAAGACGGCCACTCTGGCTGGGCCAACAGCACAGCCCTCGCCAGGGCCGGCATCACCAACGACACCAAGAACCCCGAGCACGGCGTCATCGAGCGCGACCCCGACGGCGTCGCCTCCGGCACGCTGCGCGAAGACGCGATGGACCTCGTCGAAAAGCTGCTGCCCGAACCCACCCTCGACAGCGACGTCGCGGCCCTGCGCTGGGCCCTGCATGAGATCAACGCCAACGGCATTACCAGCATCATGGATGCCGGTGTCGACGAGCGGCGCCTGGAGGCCTACGCCGTCCTCGCCCGCAACCATGAGCTGCCCGTCGATGTCGTCGGCTGCGTCGTCGTCGACCCTGCCGATCCGGTCGCGGCCCTGGCGCTCGCTCAATCTCTGCAGCAACGCTTTGACGGCCTGCCCCGTCTCAAGGTGACGGCGACGAAGATCTACCTCGACGGCGTCCTTGAGGGCGACACCGCCGCCCTGCTGCAGCCCTATTTGAACCATGCTGACCACCAGCACACGGGCAACATCAACGCCACCCAGGCGAACCTCGATGCCACCGTCACCGCCCTCGAAGGCGCCGGCTTTCAGGTCCACATGCACGTCATCGGCGACGCCGCCGCTCGCGCTGCCCTCGATGCGTACGCCGCGTCGCGCGCCAACAACGGCGACCACACTTTGCGCGGCACCCTCGCCCACCTGCAGCTCGTCGACAGCGCCGACCATGGCCGCTTCAAGAGCCTCGACATCGTCGCCAACGCCCAGAGCTATTGGGCCTACCCCGACACCTACATCCTCGACATCAACCTGCCCCAGGTGGGTCAGGCCCGGGTGGACCGCATGTACCCGTGGGGCTCCCTCGCCCGCGCCGGCGCCCACATTGCCGGCGGCAGCGACTGGCCGGTGTCGTCGTTGAATCCCCTCGACGCCATCGAGGTCATGGTCACCCGCCAGGACCCGAGCACGAACGCCGGCCCGGTGCTCAACGCCAACGAAGCGCTGTCACTGGATGCCGCCCTCCGCGCCTACACCGTCGAGGGCGCCTGGCTGCTGCACCACGAAGGACGTCGTGGCGTCATTGCCGTTGGAGCCGCCGCCGACGTCGCCATCTTTGATCGCGATCTTGTCAAAGGCAGCGTCGGCGCCATCAACGACGCCAGCGTGGTGTTGACCATCAAAGACGGCGTCGTCGTCTACGACAAGAATATGACCGGCGACGTCACAGCCGCGCGCTGAAACGCATCAAGCGGATGGGCCGCGCGGCGCTGTGGGGGTCGTGCCGGTCGCCCTCGACGCTGGTTTCTCGATGGCGCGCTCCCGTGCGAATCTCGCGGCATGGCAAGACCCCCTCCCCCGTCACGTTCCTCCTGAACGTCCTGCCCGTCTCGTGGAAGCACCCACGACACGCGCGATGCGCCTGGCTTGAATACCCGGGAATCCAGCATGAAGAGCCAGGCACCACCGAACGACGCAACGACTGCCTTTGCTTTCACATCGACGATGGCAGGTTGACTGACATATGGACCGCTTGACTCTCCTGAAGAACATCGCGCTCTTTGATGAGCTGACTGACGACGAGCTTGGCGCCCTGCAGCAACGCTGCACCGAGAGCGTGATGCCTGCGGACCACAGCGTGTTCGTCGTCGGTGACGAAGGCGACAGCCTGTTTCTGATCATCGACGGCGCCGTCGACATCCAAACCGGCGAGGGCAAAGGCAAGACGACGCTGGCCTCGTTGTTCAACGGCCAAATCTTTGGCGAACTCTCGCTGTTTGACGGCTCGCCCCGATCCGCGACGGCGACGACCACCAAGCAGACCACGGTGTTGTCCCTGGACCGGGCCGACTTCACGGCGTTTTTGAAGGCCAAGCCCGAGGCGGGCATCAAGATCATGGCGGAACTCGCTCGACGCATCCGCGCGACCAACGACCTGTTCGCCAGTCAGGTCACCCGCGACGTCCTCGAGGAGCATGATGATCAATTGACCTTCGGTCAGCGCGTCGCCGACGCCGTGGCAGCGTTTGGTGGCTCGTGGACCTTCATCATGGTCTTTGTCGGCGCCATGATCGTCTGGATGGGCGGTAACCTCGCCATGGGTGAGAAAGATGCGTTCGACTGGTTCCCCTTCATCCTGCTGAACCTCGCTCTGTCGACGACGGCTGCGCTGCAGGCGCCGGTCATCATGATGAGCCAGAACCGGCAATCGTCGAAGGACAAGTTGCTCGCGCAAAACGACTACCTGGTGAATCTCAAGGCCGAGCTGGGCATCCAGCAGATTCTGAAGAACCAAACCGAGGTGTTTCAGCGCATCGCCCTGGTGGAGAAGCACCTCGGGCACAAGCCCAACCTTCGCGCCGCCGACTGACCTGATCGTGGGGCTGGACGAAGGCTCGGAGATCGTCGAGCCAGCGTTCTGTCTTGCGATCATGAATCCGAAGGGCCGCCAGGGACAGATACGCACTGTCGGCGATGATGATGGCTGCTCACGCGGCGACGATGGCCAGCCCCGGTCAGGAGCGCCGACCGCTGGCAGCCCTCGCTGAGGACGACAACAGACGCACCATGGTGCCGACGCCGGTGGCCGCGCCGGCAGCGAGGAGGGGGACCAGTGGCAGGAGATTGCGAGCGATGCATGTGCGCATCGCCACGTAAACGGCGAGAAGATCAGCCGCTCATGCTGTCGGTGACGATGACAAAAACGCCACCAGCGCGGCATTGACCCGGGCGGGTGCGTCGTGCTGCACCCAGTGGGTGGCGTGTTCAATCATCAGCAGCTGACCGTCGTCGCACAAGTCCACCGAGGGTTGGGCCATGTGGAAATCGAGGGCATGGTCGCGCTTCCCCCAAATGACCAGGGTCTTTGCTTTCACCCGCGGCGAAGGCGGACGGGGCCGAAAGCGCATGGCGCGATACCAGGCCAGCATGCCGCGCGCGGCGCCGTCGATGCGCCAGGCCGCGCGATACACGGGCAGATCGTCGTCGTCGAAGGAGCCGGGGTTGCTGGTGCGCTGCAAGATGCCGGCACCGCCGTTGCGGATGGCGCGCTCGGGGAAAAATGGCAGCTGAAAAAACAGCATGTACCAGCTGTTCTTGAGCTGCTGCAGGCTGGTGCGCAGGGTGTGCTCGAACACCGTCGGGTGGGGCACGTTCATCGCCACCAGATGGTTCACGCGGGCGGGGTGCAGCAACGCCGTCCACCACGCCACCGCGGCTCCCCAATCGTGGCCGACGACAGCGGCGTCAGAGCGACCGTAGTGGTCGATGAGGGCGACGACGTCGGCGGCGAGTTCGTCGAGGTGATAGGCGCGCAAGCCTGCCGGCTTGTCCGACGTGCCATAGCCCCGCTGGTCGGGGGCGACGACGAAGAAGCCCGCGGCCACCAAGGCCGGAATCTGGTGTCGCCACGCAAACGACAACTCGGGAAATCCGTGCAGCAGCAGCACCAGTGGACCGGCCGGGGGACCAGCTTCCAACACCGACAACGTCACACCAGCAGGCCCCGGTCTGACAACGACGCGGGCGGCGGTGACGCCGTCCAGATCAAACGGCGGATGCAGGTTTCGTGTCGTCACAATGGGTCGACCCGCACGCCAGCTGGCGGCGTCAACGTGAAGGCTTCGGGGGGCAGCAGAGGTCCGTTGAAGTGACCGTCGACGACGCGCAGCACCACGTCCTGCCCCTCGGCGCCGACGGCATCGAGCAGGTGGACCACAATGCGGTGGGCGAAGGCGACGCCGTCGACGTCGACGTGCTCAGAGAGCGTCGCCGACACCAGCGGTCGACCGTCGCCGGTGAACACGCTGAGGCCCACCAGGGCGTCGTCGGCCAGGCGTGAGGTCCAGTGCAAGGCACCGCGGCCGGGTCTCTCGATGGCGACGGTGTAGGTCTGCGCGCGGACGTCGACGGCGATGACGCGGACCCTGGGCGCGGGCCAGCCCTCGCGTTCGGGGGCCAGGGGGGCGCGGCCCAGCACGAGCGCCACCGCGTCATCAGGCGACAACGGCAAGCCGAGGACCCGACGCAGGCTGAGGGCGTTGGCCGGCCCCTGGAAGAAGCGGGGGCTTCCCGAGGTGGCGTCGTAGACCGTGACTGTGGCGCCGTCGGCCACCAGCACCTGCTGGGGCACCTCGAAGAACGAGCGGACCGACACGGACAATTGCGCCGGCGCCACCGCCGCCACATCCATGGTCGCGTTGACCACGACGCCCTGCAAGCCCGGCAGCGCGGCCTTGATGACGGCGTCCATGCGCTCGCGGCGAGCACCGCCCGCCAGCAAACGGGCGCGGGCCTGGGCGTCACTGAGGGCCTCGACCTCGGGCAGTGGAGCAGCGGGCACGCAACCCAGCAGGCCGTCGCCGAGGGTGACGGCGACGACGACGACAAGGCCGACGGCGATGGTGGTGTTGACGAAGCGACGGGGTGGGTGATGCAGCGTCATTTGGCGGGCAGCTCGGCGACAAGGGCGCGGATCCGCGCTCGCAAGGGGTCATGGGGCCGCAGCAAGCGCATCGCCTTGTCGGCAGCGTCGCGGGACAACGCGGCATGCCCGGCGGCCTGCTCGGCAGCGGCGATGTGGAACCAGATCTCCCCCTCGTCGGGAGCGAGACGATCGGCACGACGCAAGGTGATGACGGCGGCGGCAGGGTCGCCGGCCTTGAGCTCGGCCCAGCCCAGGGTGTCTGTGACGTAGCCGCTGTGGGGGTCTCGCAGCACCGCTCGCCACGCGAAGGCACGGGCGTCATCGGGGCGCAAGCTCCGCTCAGCGAGGGCGAAGGCCATGAAGTTGAGGGCGTCGACGTCGGCGCCGCTGCGTTCCACGAGGTGTTC
>CAJBHN010000411.1 GCA_903952805.1 uncultured Myxococcales bacterium
GGGCAAGCTTGACGGCACCGACGCAATTCAGCGCCGCGCTCCCGCCGACGAACAAGCCGTCGTGGGCCAACAACCAATAGACCATCTCGATGCTCTCTTCGTCAGAACCAAAGAAAGAGCGATCCAGCTTGGCGCGGGCGAAATTGGCCGTGATGCGGCGAATGCCAATGCCTTCGGTGAATGAGCTCCCGCTGGCGTCGAGGGAACCCGTCGTCACATAGTTGTGCAGGGAGCTGCCCGGCGGATCGATGACCGCGCAGACAATGCGGTCATTCTTGCTTTTGAGGTAGCTGCTGATGCCACCGATGGTGCCGCCGGTGCCGGCGCTGCAAACGAAGCCGTCGATGCTGCCGTCGGTCTGGTCCCATAACTCGGGCCCGGTGCTGAGCACATGGGCGTCAGAATTGGCGGTATTTTCGAACTGGTCAGCCCAAAAACACCGCGTCCCTGCAGCCGTCAACTCCTCGGCCCGACGACGAGCCACGTGGTAGTAGTTGCCCGCGTTGGCAAACGGTGCAGGCTCCACCAACTCGACCTCGGCCCCCAGCGCTCGCAGCGTCGAGACCTTTTCGTCACTCTGGTTGTTGGGCATCACGATGATGCATCGATACCCGCGAGCCCGACACATGAACGCCAGGCCGATGCCGGTATTGCCAGCAGTGCCTTCGACGACGACGCTGCGCTCACCGGGGACGAGCTTGCCTGCGGCTTCCGCGACGTCAATCATTCTCCGCGCGGCGCGATCCTTGACCGAACCGCCGGGGTTCAAGTGCTCGGCCTTCCCCAAGATGGTGCACCCGGTCGCGGCTGACAGCGAGGGAATGCGGATGAGGGGAGTGTTTCCGACCGTGCCCGGAAATCCGTCTGTAATCTGCATGCCGCAGCGTGCCTCCACAGCGAAGCATCGTGCAACGGGGTCAGCGGTCGTCGTCGCGGATGCCGCGTTTGCCGCGCTCCAATCGCTCACGGACGATAGCCAACTGGCGGGCCCGATAGCGCTCATGACGATTCTCGCCCTGCTCATTTTTGGCGTCGGTCCGCTCATCGACGATTTGCACCTCGGCAAGGGCAAAGACAATGCGGCCAAGGTCGCCGTCGTCGGCGGGGATCTTCAACAAGACCTCGTCGGGAACCCGCAGCGGCACATCGACAACAAAGTTGATGACCGCGTAGGAGGGCCCCGAAAACTCATTGAGTGGCCGCAGGGATTGTTCTTCCTGGCCAAGTTCGAGTTGCAGATGTGGCGCAATCGCCCGGTACTCGGGGTGACTCTCGACGAAAGCGGTGAAATTGATCAGGTGGTTCACGGTCTGTCCCGGAGCCACGTAGTTGAAGGGAAAGAGCCTCTCGGTCATGCGCGCCAACAAGTCGACCACGTCCTGCGGGTGTTTGACAATGAACCGAAAACGCACGCGATCATGAATGGTGGCCGCGTGATGCTCGCGTTTGACAAGGAGCTTGGTCAGCAGCGACGTCGCGGTCTTTTGGCCACCAACATAGTGAACGAGGGGAAAGCCGTCCCCGGCCAATGAGGCTGCGAATACATCGAACTTGTCGACCAGGATGCGAGACATCGCCGCCGCCGACAGGGGAATGCGGTGCGCGAGTTCCCGAGCCTCGATGTGGTGCACGATGTGCATCACCTTGAGGAGGAGGCAGGCAAAAAAGCGATCCCGACGACGGCCCTTTCGCTCCGACGCGTAGAGAAACAAGTCGATGGCATCGCAGTTCATCAGCTCAATCGGCAGTTTATAGCCGTGCTCGTCGGTCAGATACCGAGCCGCTTCACCTCGAAGCCAATCAAGTCGGGCCAAATCACCGGGAGAATCAGGGTCGGCCTCCGAAATCCGCAGGAAGCTGCGGACGTCGTCGACGCCTTCAAATCGCAGCCGATACCAGTCCACAACCGAACCGCCGCGCAGCACCAGCCGCACCTGCTCAAGCTCAGCAAGGCTCAGGGTTCGCATGTCGGCTCTCGGTTCAGCCAAGCGGCAGGGGAATGCTCACCGGCGGCGGCGAGGCCCCTGTGTAGGCAGGGAAGCGCATGCTCTGGACCACCTGGGTCACGCAGGCCCCCACGGGGGTACCTCCGTATTTGCTGTCCGAAACGGCCACGTCGGTGGGCTTGCCGTTTTTGGCGATTTTCCAGGTCATCTTGATGGTCCCGGTGCCCCCACCTTTCGCGCCGCAGGCCTTCACCTTGGGAAGCGCACCCTTGACGACAGCGAGGATGTCCGACTTCTCCAAGGTGGCCTTGGCTGCGACGGCAGGCTCGCTGGCGCCGCTGCCAGCGCCCCCGGTTTTGCAGTCGAAATCCAGTACCGGATCACATTTGGCCGAAGCCTTCGCCGGAGCCTTCTCCACCACCGGTGGAACGACGACCGCTTTTTCGACAACCGGCTTTTCGACGACGGGCTTGTCCCGGGTCGGCGGCTTCTTGGTGTCGTTTGATGCCACCTTCACAGGCGTGGGTGGCGTGGGCGGCGACTCCGTGGCTGCAGCCACAGGAGTGGGCTCAGTGGGCGCAGCGGGAGGAACGGGCGGGACGGCCGCGGGCTCAACCGCAGGGGTGGGCGGCGGCGGCGGCGGCGGCGCCGGCGCCGGCGGCGGCGTCAGCGCAGCGACCTGGGTTCCCGGGTCGGAAAGGGGCATACCCGGCTGAATCGGGAGCCCGTTGGGCCCAACCATGACGACTTGCTGCGCCGGCTTGTCGAAGACGACCTTGTAGGCCAGCAACGACACCATCACGAACAGCAACGCCACACCGACAACGCCAACCAAGACCAGCGGCGAGCGCGGGGGGGGCTGGGCCTGCTGCGGGAACCCGCCACCAAAGCCAGGTTGCTGGAAGCCCTGAGGCTGTTGCTGTTGTTGCAGGCCCTGCGGCTGGAACCCCTGTTCAGGAGACTTGGGTGAGCCCATTGACGAGAAACGAGGCGCCGGCCGACCGCCGTCCGAGATGGCGGCGCCCGCGTCAAGGTCAACACCCGCCAGCGAGGAAAAAGGCAGGGTGCCTCCCAGGGCGTTGTCGTCTGCCGGACGCGGACCGAGGTCGTCGTCGGTGGCAGGCAACGGGCCCTTGGACAAGCGATCAATCTCGTCGTTGACCAAATTGGCGAGCGCGGACGACGCCGACGGACGCCATTCCGGCTCTGCCGCTGAAGGCGACCCTGAGATCCCCCCCCGAGCAGCCGAGCTGGCATTGCCGATCAATCCGCCGACGGCCCCAGCGCCGCCAGCGGCCTCCGCGAGGTTGGCGGCCTGATAGACGTCAGTGAGACCGTGTGGCCGCCAGTTGGGATTGCTTTCTTCCATGCCCATGCCGGGCACGCCGTCGAAGGGCGACGCCCCCCGGGCGGGCAGATCATCGATGGGCGTGCCGAGGTCGAAACTCGCCGGCTTGCTCTTTTTGGAGCGCAACGCCGTGTCAGTGCTGGCGGGTGCGATCTTCGGCATCGGCACCTTGAGGAAAAGACCCCGGACCCGGTCTACTTGCTCAGCGGCGATCCAGTCGCCCATGCCAGCTTTCCACACCAGCGACATCCGATCCACGGCCCCAGACTCAATGTGACGGCCAAGCTCAGCGAGGGTGATGGGACCGATGTCCTCATCGTCGATGGCGACATGCCACTCGGGCTCGTCAGGACCATCGTCGCCGCCGCGGGGGGCAGATGACGCGGGCTGAGCCGGGTGCTTCTGCTCATTCCACAGGCCGCTTGACTCATCTTGGCCCTGGCCGAAATCACGACGCAGCGCATCAAGCCCATCGCTGTCGACGATGTCAGCGCTGGGCTGAGCGGTGGCGCGTCGGAGGGCATTCATGGCGTCGAGGTCGAGAATCTGCGTTGGTCCCCGTTGCTGATCGCCGGTGGGTACCCCCAACTGCGCCACCAAGCCTGCAAGGTCGCCCACACCGGGGCGCCCTTCGTCGAACATCTGATTGAACGCACCGGCGAGTTGGTCGTCGAGCGCGTCGCCGATCGACGACTCCCCCTTCACCGACGGCATCGTCGATGACGCCGGTATGGACGGCCAGGCGGACGCCGCGAGGGCGTCCGGTGGGCGCGGGAGGTCCTCGTCAGGTGCATGGTCGTGAGGCGGCGGGTCCAGAGGCGATGGATCAGTGCCGAGCTCGGTCTTGTCACCCTCCCAGGCCCCGCTGGCACCGTCGTCGTTGCCGACGCCGCCAAGGCTGGCGCCCATCTGGGTGTCTGCAGCCAGCGGCACAGGGGCCGGCCGCCCCGCGCCCGTTTCTTCAGGCGTGGAAGGAGTTGCCGCCGGCCTGGAACGCGACGATTTTGCGTCCGCGGCGACGACAGACTCGGTCGTGGAAGACAGGGTATCGAGTGCGCCGGCCTTCGAGACGTCGCCGACCGCTGCCGGTTGGCCCTTGTCTGCCTTGGTAGACACATCCCCGCCAGGCTTGTCGGGACGCACGACAATCACATGGCTGCAACGTTTGCATTTGACCTTGACGCCACGCTTGCCGACCTTTTCGTCGGCAATCATGTACTGCGCGTTGCAGCTATCGCACTCGAACTTCATGCGCGCTCCGGTGAGGGCTGAGAGCCTGGACATTGCACCATACCGGCACAGGCCGGCGTCGACCCGACACTCGACTGTCAACGCGGGCTCCGCCTCGACGATCTGCTTGAAGCTACCGGTCTGGACCCCGGGGGGTCAACGTCCTTGACCGCGAGTCAAGCGCCCTGGTCCTCATTCGTGTCCCCAGCGCTGGCGCGTTGCTGCCTGACCATGTCGTGCTACCCAGGCCATCATGAACCGACAACGAAGGCAGTCAGGCTTCGGTGTGGTGGCGGTCGCGTTGGCCATGGCTGTGGCATGCGCCCCCATGGCACCGCCGGCACCCTCACCCGGGTCGCCGACGGACGATGCCTCTGCGCTCAACGTGCTGCGAGCCCGCCCGGCCGACGTGGTTGACGCGCGAACCCGCCCCGAGCCCCATCCCATCATCCCCATCGGCACACGGCTCACCGCCTACATTGGCCCCAGATTCCTGACGGGTGAGGATTTCATCCCCGAGGCCCGGGTTGTGGTGGCAGATGA
>CAJBHN010000412.1 GCA_903952805.1 uncultured Myxococcales bacterium
CTGGAGCACGCGCAGGTCCTCGACGTTGCCGACATCCCCCGCCTGTATGGACCTCGTATTACGGCATCCATGCAGCCAACCCATGCCACCAGTGACATGCGCTGGGCTGAGGCCAGGCTCGGCCACGATCGGCTGTTGGGCGCCTATGCCTGGAAGAGCCTGTGGGACAGTGGCGTCGCGGTGGCCTTTGGCTCCGATGCTCCAGTTGAGGATATCCGTCCCACTTTGGGGATATACGCCGCGATCACTCGCCAGGACCACGACGGCAAACCGCAAGGCGGCTTCACCCCCGACCAGCGCCTCAGCCAAGACCAGGCCCTGCGTGCTTTTGCGCGCAACGCCGCATGGGCCGTGAATCTGGAACGACACGCCGGGGCATTGACGCCGGGCATGTTGTTCGACGTGAGCTTGTTTGACATTGACGCGGCGGCTGGAGAGCCAGACGCCTGGCTCAAGGCCAAGCCGATGGGCACTGTCGTTGGGGCCATTCTTCGTCCATCGTCGTCGCCTGTTTCACCCTGAGGAATCCCATGGCCAAGAAGCCCGCCACAGACACCGCCACCGCCATCGCCGCCCCGGTCGACACCGAATTGGCCATCGTTGAAGCGGCCTTCGCCAGCGGCAACTACGCCATGGTGCGGTCACAGGCAAAGAACGCCGCGTCGCCGCCGGCCCGTGAACTTGCGCAGCGGCTCCTGCCGCGCATCGTTGTCGACCGTGACCAGGTGCTCGCGGGAGTCGTGGCCATCATCGTGGTTGCCATGGCCGCTGCTCTTTCGTTGGTTCGAGGGTGACCATGACTGCTGCCGCCAAGTCGATCGTCCTGGTCTCTTGCATCGCGCTCGGGCTGCTTGGTGCGTGCACCACCGCGCCACGCAAGGTCAAACCAATCCGCATCGCTCCCGAAGGGTCGTCGTCCACGACCGCCACGGCAGAGATGGAGGACAGCGTGATGACAGAGACCCGCAAGACGGCAGCGACCGAGATGGAATGTCCCGCGGACGAATTGGTGGTCACCTGCATCCGTCGTGACGGTACCGGTGGTTGCGTGGCCATCCAGGCCAAGGGCTGCAGCAAGACCCTGGAGTATTCGTTCGGCAACGACTGAGGTTGTCGTCGGGGCGCGCGGTCAGTCCATGCCGACGAAGTAGCGGGCGACGCCTCGTTCGGGGACCTCAATCGCCGTGCGTCGCTCGATCCCCAGGGATGCCACCCGCACGGTGACCTCATGCCGCCCAGGCGGGCACTCCCTCTCGTCAGTGGACGTCATCCCCCACGGCTGGCCATCGAGTTCCACGGTGGCCGGCAGGCTCGTCAGCAGCACCACTTTGCCGAAGGACCGATTCGGCTCCAGGCTGAAGGACACCAGGTATTCGGCCGGCCGCTCCACCGGTACCGGCGCTGACGCGTCTTTGTAGCCAGCCCGACGAGCCTCCACGACATGCAGCTTGTCGGTGCCGACGTTGTCGATGGTGGTGGGGCTTGTCCCCACGTCACGGCCGTCGATGAGGATGCGAGCGCCGCCTGGCCGGGTTTGCACGCGGACGCTGCCGCTCGACTGCAGGTTCTCCGAGAGGGTCAGGCTGCGATCACCCGCCGCCAGCACGATCTTGCGCACCGCCGGTGCGCTGGCGGCGAGTCCGATCTTCACCGCATGTGGACCATCGTCGAGCCTGAGATCTGCCACGACCGGGGTGACGCCCGGCACCCGCACGTCATCAATGGTCACGGTCGCGCCCGGTGGCGTCGAACGGATCAGGATGCTTCGTTGGGTGGAGGACTCACGCCCCCAGACGCTGGCCACCGTGACGGCGACGACGAAGCCTACGCCGATCCCAACCATCGCCATCAGCCCCCCAAGGACTCGGGCCCGCATGGGCAACCAGTGCTCCAGCACATCATCGACCTGGAGTCGCCAGCGTGATCGCCGTCGGACCGGCGCACTGACCTGCGAAGGTGAGACCGCTGGGACCATTGAGCCCAGGTGGGACAAGCCCTCACCCGACACGACATCTGCGAGAGAAGCGCCCTCAGCCCCGACTGGTGGGGCAGGTCCAGGTGCAGATGACCACGACACCCCTGCAGGCGGGGGCGGCGGGGACATCCCGACGGGCGGAGGGGGAGGACCTCGAAGGGCTGGCAATGCCATCGGCGGCGGCGGCGCCGGCTGATACGGCGGCGGCGCCGGCTGATACGGCGGCGGCGCCGGCGAGGGCGCCGGCTGATACGGCGGCGGCGGTGGCTGATACGGCGGCGGCGCCGGCGGGGGCGCCGGCTGATACGGCGGCGGCGGTGGCGAGGGCGCCGGCTGATACGGCGGTGGCGAGGGCGCCGGCTGATACGGCGGTGGCGAGGGCGCCGGCTGATGCGGCGGGGGCGGCGAAGGCGCAGCCAGCATCCGCTGAGGGTCACGCGTTTTCACCGCTGGAGGCAGCGGACGCTCCGCCTCAGGCGACGTCAGGGGCAACGGCACAACGGGCGAGCGAAATGGCGGAGGCGCACTCGGCGCCATCTCGACG
The DNA here is from genome assembly GCA_903952805.1 of uncultured Myxococcales bacterium. Classification (GTDB taxonomy): domain Bacteria; phylum Myxococcota; class UBA727; order UBA727; family VGSZ01; genus VGSZ01. Next base: position 2,520 of record CAJBHN010000412.1, read on the forward strand.
CGCGTCGCATTGGCGTCGAAGCCACCGGACGAGGGGGCGGGACGGACGGCGCGAGGGCTCTGGGGGATGTCGCTGAGAGCCCGAACGCTGCCTCCCACCTTGATGGTGGAGCGGGCGCCGTCGTCATCATCCTCCAGTGAGCGGGCCCCCTTGGACGACGACACCAGCGGGCCCACCGCAGCCTTCATCGGCGGCTTTGGCTGTGCCACAGGTGCTGCTGGCGGCGGCGTCACGGCTTGCGCGGGAAGGACCGCGGCGCGGCCACCAACCATGACCCCAGGCGCCTGCCAAAGCTGACTCTTGAGATCGAGTTGGCGGGTGCCGCGCACCACCGGCTCGACCGCCAGCTGGGGAAAGAGCCGCTTCATGGTGGCCGCGGTCTCAGCAGGGCGAATCAAGATCGCGCCACGCTGAGCCGCCTGGAGCAGCGCAGACTCGAATGCCCTGGCGGTCTGGAAGCGGCGATCGGGATCGCGCTCCAAACTCTGGCGCATCACCGCTTCCAACTCGGCAGGGACACCCGATTCGGACGGCAGACGCGGCACGCGGGCGGCGCGCATCGCTTCGAGCGTGTCGAGGTCGCTCGCTCCCTCAAACAGGCGCAAGCCGGTAAAGCCCTCGTACAACATGATACCGACGTTGAAGAGGTCGCTGCGCTGGTCGAGAGGCTTGCCGCGCGCCTGCTCCGGCGACATGTAGCCGAACTTCCCCTTGATGATGCCCATCTGGGTCTTGTTTGCCGACGCCGCGACCTTGGCGATGCCGAAATCCGTCAGCTTGATCCGCCCATCCCAGGTGACGAGCACGTTATGGGGGCTGATGTCGCGATGAATGAGATGCAAGGGGGCGCCGTGCTCGTCGACGGCATGCCAGGCGTAGTCGAGAGCGCGGAGCACATCGCGCGCGGCCTGCACGCCCATGCCCATGGGGATGACCTGCCGCTTCTGGCTGGCTTCCCAAATGACGTCGGACAAGTCCTTGCCGTCGGCGAACTCCATGACGATGAAATATTCGCCGGACTCTGACGTGCAGAGGTCATGGACACGGACCACACAGTCGTGCTGGAGGTACGCCGCCACGCGCGCCTCCTCGATGAACATTTTGAGGATTTCGCGGTCCCGCGTGAACTGCGGCAGGATCTTTTTGACCGCGTATTCACGCACGAGCCCGTCGTCGCCCGTGACCCGGGCTCGATACACTTCAGCCATGCCGCCAGAGGCATGGAGATTCAAGAGTTCAAGGTCACCCAGGTTCACGTCGGCGACGATAGGCCATGCTCGACGCCGCCGTCGAACCAACCGCTCGAGGTGTGACTTCTCCTCACATGCCCGCCACCTCGACGAGATCGAGCCCAAAGGACGGAAACATGGTTGGCGAGCGGACCCTGCGGGGCTACCCATGGACAATGGGTGGACACGGCAGCACGAGCGACTTCGACGTCATCGTCCTCGGCGGCGGCATCAACGGCGCCGGCATTGCCCGCGACTGCGCCCGCCGGGGCCTCAAGGTGTGCTTGGCTGAGAAGAACGACCTCGCCAAGGGCGCATCGGGCGCCAACACCGGCATGATTCACGGCGGCATCCGGTACCTGATGTACGACGTGCACACGACCAAAATGTCGTGCACCGATTCGGGCTACATCCAACGCATTGCGCCCCATCTGCTCTTTCGGGTCCCGTTCATCGTCCCCGTCATGAAGCCCCAGGGCGCCGGTCTGCTGCAGACGATGATGGACCGCCTGTTGCTCGAGGGTTCGGAGGTCTTCTTCGAGGCCTACGACGTCTACCAACCCCTCAAGCGCGGCAAGCCCCACACGCGCTTGACCCGGGACGAAGCCCTCGCTCTCGAGCCCGGGCTCAATCCCAACATCCTCGGCGCCGTCACCATGGATGAATGGGGCATCGACCCCTTCCGCCTCGTCGTGGAAAACGCCATCGACGCCGTCGAACACGGCGCCGTCATCCTCACCTGGCACGACGTCACGGGCTTTCTCAAGGGGACCGACGGCCGCGTCGAAGGCGTCACGGTCCAAGACCGCCTGACGGCGGGCGCCCCAACGCGCAGCCTGCGGGCTCCCATCGTCATCAACGCCACCGGCGCCTGGGGTCCCCGCACCGCCGCCATGGCCGGTGCCTGGTACCAGCTGCGCCCGGGCAAAGGCGTGCACATCGTCTACAGCCACCGCATCAGCAACTA
>CAJBHN010000413.1 GCA_903952805.1 uncultured Myxococcales bacterium
CCATCGACGAACTGAAGAAGTACAATCACCCGCACTACTTCAGCGAAACGGCGTCGAACTTCTCCGACGTCAACATCAACATCAACACCGACAAGGCGCTGAACGATTTCCTCGTCGGCGCCGACCCCATCATCAAGGCCCACCTGCCCACCGACGGCAGCCTGCTGAGCTTGTCCGTCGAGCAGTTGGCCAAGCGTCAAAAGGCCTGTGTCGAGGCGCTGATGCATTACGCCGCCGGCAACATGAAGTACCCGGGCGACAAGGCCACGGCGACCGATGCCGAGAGCAAAGAGTACCACCGCCTCATCGGCGATGGCTTCAGCAAGTTCGACCTCGGCGCGCTCGTGAAGATCAAGAAGGGCGTGTGTCGCCACCAATGCATCGCGCAGCACCTGCTGTTGCAGCGGGCGGGCATCGATTCGCGGTTGGCCTCGGGCTCGGCCAACACGTCGTCGGGCGGCTTCCGCGGCTTCCATATCTGGGTCGAAATCAGCCTGGCCGACAACGCCCGCTACCTGTCGGACCAGACGTGGAGCAACTCGTACATCCCGCTGTGGGACGGCGCCTACAACGTCGACAAGCAACGGGCCGAAATGTACGACCGCACCGCCCGCTACGACGCCAACATCGTCAGCTGAATGGTCGTTGAGGTGCGCTGTCGTCGTCGACAGCGTCGACAACGTCGACAACGTCGACAACGTCGACGGCCCATGCGTCACGGTCGTGCCAACAGCGCATGAACCCAGCAGCGACGCCCGACTTCAGCCTTGAGAGAGGGCTGCGGCGCTGGCGAGGGTGTTGGTTGCGTCCAGCGGCGACATCCGTCACACCCGGCCCATGGGTCGTCGTGCCGCCAGTGAAGCCCTCGCCGAACTCGCCTTTGCCGCCGAGTTGCTCGGCGATGCCTGCCCGTGGCCCATCGACGCCAAGGCCACGGCCGGCCTCGTGTGGGGCGTACGCCAGGCCGAGGGGGCCACCACCGCCGACATGGCCCGGCTGCCGGGGATGACGCCGCTGCTGGCCGCCGTCGTGGACGACGCACTGCATGAGCGGCCGAGTCCCGTCATGCAGCAGCTCAAGGCCCTGTTGCCACCGGGGCTGTTCGAGCTGCGCCGGGTCAAGGGCCTGGGGCCCAAGAAGGTGCAGCGCCTGTGGCGGGAGCTCGGCATCGAGAGCCTCGGCGAGCTCGAATACGCCTGCCGCGAAAACCGCCTGGTGACCCTCGACGGCTTTGGCGACAAGACCCAACAGGCCGCCCTGGAGGCCGTCTCCGCGCTGGCCAGCGAAGCCGGCTTGATGCGCCGCGATTCGGCGATGGCGGTCGCTGCTGAAACCATTGAGGCCTTGCGCCGCCTGGGGGGCCGGGTCGACGTCGCTGGCGCCTGGCGTCGGGGCTGTGAGCTGGTCGACGAGGTTGTGCTGGTGTCGACGATGGCACCGCCGCTGCCTCCGCCTGCGCGGGTGCGGGTGGTGGTGGCGCCGCCGGGGGCCTTTGGGCGGATTCTGATCGAAGCCACAGGCAGTGAAGCCCATGTGGCGTCGTTGCGGGCTCGGGCCGAGGCCCGCGGGATCGCCTTTGATGATCACGTCGGCGACGACGAAGACGACGTCTACGCGGCCCTCGGCCTGCTGCCCACGCCACCAGAGTTGCGCGAGCAGGGGACCGTGATCGAGATCGGCCAGGCCGGGCCCCGGCTCGTGCGCCGCACTGACCTGCTGGGGGCCCTGCACAACCACACCACCGCTTCTGATGGTGCCGACGACCTCGTCACGATGGCCCGGGCCGCCGCGGCGCAGGGGCTCGCCTGGCTCGGCATCAGCGACCACTCCGTCGCCGCCGCCTACGCCGGTGGCCTCGACGCCGCCCGGCTGAAGGACCAGCGCGCCGAGCTCGCGCGTGCCCAAGGCGAGGGCGTGCGCCTGTTGTCGGGCGTCGAGAGCGACATCATGAAGGAGGGCCATCTCGACCTCGACGACGACGCCCTCGTCGCCTGTGACGTCGTCGTCGCCTCCATGCATCAACGCTACGGCCTGCGCGGCGAGGCCCAGACGGCGCGGTTGGTGCGGGCAGCGCTGCATCCGTTGGTCGACGTCGTCGGCCATCCCACCGGCCGCCTGCTGCTGGCGCGGGCGCC
>CAJBHN010000414.1 GCA_903952805.1 uncultured Myxococcales bacterium
CCATCTGCAGGTTGGTCGTCTTCCCCGACAGCGCCGGGCCGTAATAGACAACCTTGAGGGTGATTTCGCGTTGATCAAGGTTGAACTGCACCATGGCATGTCGATGGTAACAGGTTGCTGCGGGTCCCTGCTCGGCCACCGACCGCGGTGCGCTGTTTTGGCTCAGGGCTCAAGCAACGCAGCGACCTCATTGAGCAGATCGTTGGCGGCGGCGAACTTCGACGACGACAGGGCGCTGGCTGCGGCTCGGAGCAGCGGCTCGGCACGGGTCCGGCGGTCCGCAGCGACTCCCTCGCGCTTGACGAGCGTATTGATGCGCTCGTATTTCCGACGCATCACCACGCCATCCAAGACAGTGACGTCGGCCGCTGCCCCCAGGCTGACTGCGACATCAAAGGCGCTTTCGATCTCGCCTTGTTCCAGCGCGCTGGTGATGCGGTCAACATTGGCTGTGCCGCCAGCGACGTCGGCGACGACCAGGCCCTTGGTTGCCAGGGTGGCGCGGGCGGTCGCGAGGCGGCGGCGGACATCGCCCGCGGTATGGACAGGTGAACCGGCCAAAGGCGACGCAGCACCGGTTGCACCAGGGGCCGTTGTTGCCGGGGTCGGCTGGCGTGCTCGGTCCAGCTCGGCGGCAATGATGACCGCGAGGCGCCCCTCGTGCGCAGCGAGGGCGGCATCAAGTTCGGCGCGGGTGACGACGCCAGCACTGCCGTCGGAGGCGACGCGCGCTTCCAAAGCCCGAACGTCGGCGAGCGCTTGGGCCCGCTGGGCTGCGTTTCCCTGCGAAGCATTCTCGAGACGCAGTCGCGCCGCATGCAGCTCGCCGCGAGCCGCCTCGAGTTCGGCGCGATCGCCTTGCACGCCGACGCGTAGCTCCTGAAGCTTGCCCTGATCCTCAAGGGCACGAGCGCGGTCGGTATCGACGACGATGGTGAGCGGCGCTCGCACGTCCTCGCCGCAGGCAATCATGAGGAGCAGCAACGACAGCACCACAGGTCTCTGCACACCGACACCCCATCAAGGCGACCATCACCACTGAAAAAAAACGGCCCCATGTGAGGGGCCGTGGAGCGGGCGACGGGATTCGAACCCGCGACCTCAAGCTTGGGAAGCTCGTGCTCTACCAACTGAGCTACACCCGCATTCCGGCTGCATGTGTAGCACTGCGGGCCCGGTGCTTGTCAAAGGCTCTCCGTCAGATGGATGATGCGACTTTAACCTACATGGCTTGCCTCATATAAACACCTGATAAGTCGTTGGTTTGACCAGATGGCGCTGGTCCGGGATCCACGTTGGTGGCGCATAAGGGGATTGCGGTTCCCGCCCCGTCTCACCGATACTCGCCGAACCTTTGGGCGTTCCCGATTTGGAGAGGTTCCGACATGAAGCTGGCCCGCACCGCCCTCGCACTGACCGCCGCATCGCTGATGGCCGTTGGCTGCGACGGCTGCGAAGAACCCCTCGACCGACTCGCGCCGATCATTGCCATCGGCGACCCGTTTGATCCCGCCTTCTCGGTCTGCTCGACGGGCCTGCAGGCCGAGGACGGCCGCCGCTTCCGCGACTGCGCGTTTGACTTTGGCGAGGTTGATATCGGCCGCGCTCGGGTATTCTCCTTCACCATCCGCAACCCATCGCCAGTGCGCCTCCTGATCGAGAGCGTCACCTTCGACGACGGCGGCGACCCAGCCTTCTCGTTCGATGGCACGCTGCCGGTCGCCGTCGAAAGCGACGCCGGCAACGTCGGCGAGGTGGTCAGCGTGAAGTTCGCCCCCACCGTCGAGGGCATTGTGTCCGCCGTCGTCCGAATCAAGAGCGATGCCGAAAACCTTGACGCCGACGAAGACGTGTTGATCACGTTGACCGCCAAGGGTGCCAGCCGCTGCCAACCAGACATCGAGATCACCCCTGCTGCCTGCGATTTCGGCGACGTCGGCGTCGGCGCCACCGGCTTCTGCGACGTCTCGATCAAAAACACGGGCGCCTGCGAGTTGCTGGTTTCTGACCTCGGCTTCACCGCCGAGACGTCCCGCACGGTCTTTGGTGCCCAGTCCCAGGTCGCGACGCCCATCGCCATCGCGGGCGGCACCGCCACCAGCCTGCGCCTCTTTGCGCGGCCTTCCTCTGCCCAGGTCTTCACCGGCGGGCTCATTGTCAGCAG
>CAJBHN010000415.1 GCA_903952805.1 uncultured Myxococcales bacterium
GCTGGGCGCTGGGCAGGCACGGCTGACGCCGTCGTAAGGCGCAGCGTGAGTTGACATAATACTCATTATCGAACATTTCACCCAACCGGAAACCTATAGCTGTAATTGATTATGTAGTGCCTCCCGCCAGGCGCCGCCTATACAAGTCGGCCGCACGCATCGGTAAAACCGGAACCGGCACCGGAGACGAGGCACCCCTGCCAAATGCTGCTGTCGGCGCCGAAAAGCCGGCCGGTTGTCGAACGCCACCGCGACCGCGTTGGGTCAAGCGGAACCAGCGGACCGGGACGCAACGACCCGCCAGACCCGGCACCCAGGCCAAGAACTGCAGTCATTCAGCATCGAAGCGCTGGCCGCTTCAGTTGATCCAGCGCCGCGGTCAAACCGAATCACCCACCCCTGCATCCACACCAGACGTGCACCCAGACCGCAGAAACAAAAAGAGAGCCCGCCGAAGCGAGCTCCCTTTCGTACGTGAACGCTGTCAGCACCACCGTCTTACCGGAGGGCTGCCAGTGGGCTCACCAACGGCCGCCGCCGCCGCCGCCACCGCCGCCGCCACGACCACCGCGGCCACCGCCGCCGCCGCCGCCGCCACCCTCTTTGGGACGGGCGATGTTGACGGTGAGAGCGCGACCTTCGAACATCTGGCCGTCGAGGGCGGAAACCGCCGCCTTGGCTTCCTGCTCGGTGCTCATCTCGACGAAGCCGAAGCCGCGTGAGCGACCCGTCTCACGGTCGGTAACGACAGACGCGCGACCCACGGTGCCGAAGCCCGCGAAGATCTGGGCGAGCTGCTCGTCCGTGGTGTTGAAGGAGACGTTGCCGACGTAGAGCTTGTTTTCAGACATTTGAACTTCCAAGTGGACTGGCTGTCCCTCAGTCGCCAACGGTTGGCGACCTCAAGCGCAGCTTGAACGGCCTGTTCGTTTTGTGTGGCGGGCGTCGTCTGCTTGTTGGAGCAGGTCGGTGCGGGCGAAACATCGCGTACAGATCACGGTCAGGCTAGGCCGATTGCCGGCAAAGGCAAGCTCCATTGTGGGGCGATCACACGATTGGCAAATCCGTCAAGGAATCGACCACTTGCGTGCCCCCCCGCATTCCAGCGCCGCAGCAGGGCCCATGGTCCTCTTGCTGTGCTGGCCGCAGCCCGATCGTCAGGCCGTCGCCAGCTGTCGTGCCAGCACTGAGGCCGTCGCCATGATGGTGACCTGAGGATTGACCCCGAGGGTTGAGGGAAACACCGATCCGTCCATGACGAACAACCCCGAGGTGCCGTGGACGGCACCTCGGTCGTCGACGACGCCGGCGCTGTCACCGGTCAGTGGACCCATGCGGCACGTGCCATGTGGATGACTGCCGTACGGCTGCCCGAGGCGGTCTGGCGACGTCAGCGTGTCGATGTGATCGAAGGCTTTGGCTTCGGTGTCAAAGAACGTCACCGGCTGGATGCCGGGAGCCACTCTCGTGGCACCGGCCGCAAACCAGGCCCGCACCACGGCCTTGGCGCCCCGGCGAAATGCCAGCAAGTCGCGGTCGTTGAACGCAATCGTGAATCGGGGACGAGGAATGCCGTCGTCCATGTCGACGTCGACCTCGCCGCCGCCGCTGTCCCTGATCATCGCGCCCGCCATGGCCAGGTGGGCCATGCGCCGGGTGGCGTCGACATCGCCGGCGCGGCCCAGCAGCGCAAAGATTTCGCCAGGGCCGGCGTTGGCGGTCTCCAGCAGGGCGTGGTCGTCGTCGGGACAGTACGCGTAGTAGCCCTGCGGAACGCCATCCCACATGACGACGGGCTCCTTGAATTCACCAAAGGCACCGACGCCGGGGTGAATCGCCAGGTGCTTGCCGAGGTGTGCGTTTTGGACGCCACTCTGCTTCAGCAGCAACGGCGAAAACAGCGCGCCACCGGCAATGACCACGGCGTTGGCCTTGATGATCAGTTCGCCGATGGGGCGGTCGGTGACCGGGTCAAGGACTTCAGCGACGACGCCCGTGGCGCGGCCTCCTTCGATGACGACGTCGCGGGCGCGGGCGCGCGTGATGATGCGGCCACCAAGATTGAGCGCCTCGGGCAAGATGGCTTTGTCGACCGACGCCTTGCCACCCGACGGACACCCCAGCTGGCAGATGCCACAGCCCGTGCAGCCGGGGGCGTTGCGGTCCATCCAGGCGTGGCGATAGCCGAGGGCTTCGCACCCCTTGGCAAACAAGGTGTTGTTGCGACGACCGATGCCTGGATGGGTGGGCATGACGCCGATTCGTCGCCAGATGTCGTCGACAAAGGGGGCCATGGCCTCGGGCGACCACATGGCGGCGCCGGTGAGGTGCTGCCACTCGCGCAGGCGGTGTGTGGGGGGGCGAAAGCAAATGGCGGAGTTCAAGACCGTCGAGCCGCCGACCACCCTGCCCGTCGGCACCAACACGATGGGCGACGATGACGACGTCTGCGTGCCCTTGCTGGCCCACAACTTGGTCAACGACCAGGGCATCGAGCGGCGGGCGAAGTCCTTCTTCGCAAAAGCCCCGCCAGCCTCGAGGAACACCACGTGGCGCCCCGCCCGCAACAACTCGGTGCCGGCGACGGCCCCACCAGCGCCGGTGCCAATGACGACGACGTCGGTGTCGATGCGCCCCGGCTGGGCCTGCTCGACGAAGGCGGCCACGGAGCGGGCGGTTGGTGCCACGATATGGGGCGCGGCGAGTGGGGCAGAAAGAGTGTCATCGAGAGCCATCAGCCAATCCCCGCATCGCTGTCATCGTAGATGGGCAGCCCACAGCCATGTTGGTGCCCAATGCCCCGCAACAGCCGAGCGTCTTCGAAGAGCGCCATGCACGACACCGTCCGCAACACCGTGCCGAGCAGGCGGCGCTCGGGAATCGAGGACTCGTCGAAGGCGACCAAAACCGCCTGACGATCGGTCAGGCCCAGCGTCGAAAAGGGACCGCCAGTCAGCGCCAACTGGGGCCAGCGCTCGAGCCCCCGCAGCAGGACTCGCAGGCCGCGTTTCTCGCGGGGGTAGAGTTCAGACATGTAGGCATCGAGGACGCCTGCGATGTCCACGTCGGCCGCGGATCGGCCAAATGGATTGCCGTGTGGAAAATACGCATCGGCAACGGCGACGGCGACGCGGGCTTCGTCCTCGCTCAGCACCTGCAGGCCCTGCCCGGGGGGCCGCTGCCGCAAAAGGTCCCAGGCCAGCCCGCCGGCCCCTGCGGCGGCGACCACGCCGGCACCGAGGCCGAGACCAAGCAAGCGACGGCGGGTCAGGAGGGGGCGGACGTCGAACATGACGCTCACGGTACTGACATGGCTGGAGCCTGTCCAAAGCCGCCGTGGCTGCCCCAGCCTCGCGCCGAACCGGGCAGGTTTGCGGGTGCTTTTGTGGGGGTGCTACGATTCAAAACAGGTCCGTCGCCGTCGTCGGGCAGAGTTGGCGTCAGCGCCTGTCGGCGAGGCATCGAAACTGGTCCGGGAGGCATGCGGTGATCGAGCTCTACAACTTCCTCGAAAACAACCGCACGCAGATTGTCAGCACCTTGCTGACGCGCATTCCCAAAGACATTCCCGGCTACAGTCGCGTGGCCCGCAACGACCTGAAGCAATCGCTCGATTATCTCCTCGAGGCCTACACGGACTTGCTGGTGACCGGCGACGACGACAGCCAAAAAACCTACTTCAAGTTTCTCGCGAAGCTGCGGGTCAGCCAGAGCTTCAAGCTCGGTGATGTCCTGCACAAGCATCTGCTCATCCTCGCTGTCGTGAGGCCGATGTTGCAGGCGAAGTTCCGCGACCACGCCGGCGATGGCCTCGGCCTCTACAACAAAGCGATGGAAGTGTTGGAACGGACCCATTTCCAGAGTGTCAGCCTGATGTGCCAGGTGTGGAGCGATTACATCAAATCCCGCGCCGACCAGCACAACGAGTACGTCGACGAAGACAACAAACAGTTGGGTGTCGACATGTCGAAGTTCATCCTCTTCCGAGGCTGAACTTTGACCTTGAGGCCGATTCCGAGGCTGAGGTCGCCACGATGTGCAGGAAAGACCAGGGTTGGCCGGGATGATTTGTCCGAAATGCGGACGTCCAGTTGAAGAGAGCGCAGTCATTTGCCCTGGCTGCGATTTCATCATGGATACGCAGTTCCTGGGTGGTGACATCCTCGACGAAGAGCACCAATTGCGTCCGGGACAGGGAGGTGTCGACGCTGCGGTCTTCAATCTCGCCGACGCCGTCATCCTGGGCAACATCGGCGACGACACCTCGAGTTTCGAGACCTTGGACTCCGGCTTTCACCTCAAAAACGACCTGGGGGCCGCCAGGCTGTACGTCTCGGGCCGGTCACAGGCGGTCATGTCGCCTGACGCCGTCATTGCGACCATTGACAAGGGTGAACACGTCAGGCTGACGCCCTTCGAAAAACACGTTCTTCGCTTCATCGATGGCAAACGTCCTGTTGAAGCCATTCGCCGCCAGGCCGGTCTTGACGAGGCCGAAGTCAAAACCGCGCTGGCCAACCTCGCCGACAAAGGCGTGGTCAAGGTGGTGGGGCGTGCCCTGGCCGACGTCGATTTCGACGGCGAGACGGCCCCCGGCAACGCCCCGAAGAGCAGGTCCCGCCGCATGCGAGGCACACTGGTGGGCGCCGTCGTCGTCGTTGGCGACGCTGCCGACCAGGCCATTGACGACGCTTTCCGGACCAACGTGCGCTCCGACCGACCCGACCTTTTGGACATCCACCCACCCGCTGACGACGACGGCGTCTTCAGCGCTTCGGGCCTCAACCTGCCCAACGCCGACTCCGCTGACGTCAATAGCTTCGACCAGGGCGGGACCGAAGAGGTCATGGCCCGTCGGCCGTCCATCACGTCGACGACGTCAACGGTGCGACCGGCAGCTCTGCGTGACGCCGTCAACGCCGGCGGCCGCACCGGCGTGAGAGGCAGCGTGCCGGTGTTTTCCGACGTTGATGCCTCCGACGGCTTTGATGAATTCGGCGTCCCATCTGACGTCGCCACGGCCATGGTGCGCCAGCCGTCTTTGTCAGGGGAGAGCAGCTTGCCGGGCATCGGCCCGCTCACCAACCGGCTCGGCGGTACCGCCGCTGGTGCCTTTGCCGACCGCGCTCGGCGGGACCGTGGCCTGTCTGACCTCGACGACTTCGACACCCCCGGCGTCGACGATCTCGCCGACAGCCGTGTTGAACCCCGGCCGGTGCTGCCGTCGGTGACAGGGGCGGTGCCGGCTCTCGTCGCTGGCAACCGGCAGGCTCGAGGGGCGCCAGCTGCCATCCCTTCACTGTCACAGGCCTCCAGGCCAGAGGTGCTGGCCGAGAGCGGCTCCTTGAACGACGACGAGCGCGATGCCTGGCGTGGTGGCGTGTGGGGCAATGACGACGACGGCGACACCAACATCAAAGAACCGATGGCTGGCCATGCGGAGTCAGCTGAACTGTCGATGTCACTCTCCGAGCTGCTTGAAAGCGACCTCGAAAGCGAAATCGAAAGCGACCTCGGCGCCGCTGCCAAGCCATCAGCCGGCCCCGCCGTGGCAGCTCCGCATTCGCCGACGAAGGCAACGGCGGCGCGCGACGCCGGGTTTGATTCCGACGAAGAACCCACCGCTTTGCGGGAGCCACCCGTCCCCCTGCCTCGAACCACGCCAGCGACGCCTGTGCGTCCTCCGTCCAGCCCGGCCCTCCTTGCCCGTTCAAGCGCGCCACGCCCCCCTGCGGTAGTGGCCCCGCCTCCGTCACCATCATCGATGGAAGGTTTGGGCGTCGCCGACGACATCTGGGAGCAATCCACCGCCCAGGCCCGCCCCCTGGGACCGATGAAAGACAGGCCTGCGGCCGCACCAGCCCCGTCGCTCGTCATGGCCGAGGCCCGTGGCGCCGCCGACGACCTTTTCCCAGAGGATGACGGCCAGGCCGCTGTCGTCGTCGCCGCCGCGAAACGGCCGCCCGTGCTCACGAGCGCGCAGGGTCGGTCCAGCGCGCCCAAGTCCCTGCCAAGTTACAGCTCTCCCTTCCACGATGGCCAAAGCTCGGTCGAAGGCGGCGGCGACGACAGCCAGGACAGCGCCTGGTCGACGTCGAGTTCGCCGGCCCGTCGAGGCCGGCCCCAGCCTCCCCCACCCGAGCCGTCACGCTTTGACTCGCGTGCCCAGGAGAGTGTTTCGCGGGCTGTATCGCCCGGACCTGGCCGCGGCGCTGGCTCGGTCCCGACCGAATTCATTCCGCCACCACCAGGTTTGTCGTCGTCAGCGGAGGCGCTGGATTCAGCCATGGTCATTCGACCTGCCGCCAAGGCTGTGTCACTGGCCATGGCAGCCCAAAAGGTCCGCGCACCGTCGCCACCACCTCCCCCCGACGACGAGGGCGACGACTTCATGGTGGACCCCGATGCCACGTTGAATCTGCCGGCTCAGCCCAAGAGCGTCGAAGGCGAAGAGCGTCGCAAGCGCAAGCAAGCTGGTGCGCGGACCGAAGGCACCGCATCCCAGCCGCTGATGGCCGAACCTCAAGACAAGGAGAGCAACAGCACCCGTCGCCAGCCCAGCGAAGACATGCGCCGCAAGGCGCGCAATCTGATGGAGTTGGCCCAAAATGATCATGCGGTTGGACGGGTTGGCGCCGCCCGAATGAACGCCAAGCTCGCCACCATCTACGACCCCGACAACGACGCCTACCGACGCATCCTGGCTGATTGGGAGAGACCCAGCGCGGACGCCGACGCCTCCCGGCCTGAATATGTGATGTTGTATGAACAGGCCCAGGAACTCGAGGACGCCGACGACGTCGACGGCGCCCTGGTGGTGCTGGAGAAGGGCCTGTACCTGGCCCCAAACCCGGCGGCGTTCCACAACCGCATCGGCGTGTTGCTGGCCATGCGCAAGCGCGACTACCAGAGGGCCAAGGAGGAGATTCAAAAGGCCATCGCCCTGGAGCCCAAGAATCCGCACTACAGCAACAACCTCGGCAAGGTCATGGCCAAGGCCAACCGTCGCCGTGGTGACGTCGTCGCCACTGCTCGCTGACAGGCTGCCATGCTCATTGAATTCAATACGTCTGAATCCGGCGACGTCAGCGCCGACGCCGCCTCAAGCGCCGATGCGCTGGTCCTGCCTGGCTTCGTCAACGCCCACAGCCACGCGTTTCAGCGCGCCCTGCGCGGCCGGGTCGAGTGGCGTTCCGCGGACCGCCCCGACGACGACTTCTGGTCCTGGCGCGAGGCCATGTATGGCGCAGCCAACCAGGTCAGCGTCGACGACGTCGCCGCCTTGTCGGCTTGGGCCTTCCTCGACATGCTCGAGGCGGGCTTCACAGCCGTGGGGGAGTTTCACTACCTGCACCACGGTGGCCGGTCCGACGGCCATCGCGACGACGCGCACGCAGACCCGCTGGCCATGTCGGCAGCCGTGGCCAGCGCCGCCGAACTGGTGGGCATGCGCCTCGTGTTGCTGCAGACGGCCTATGCCCGCGCCGGCTTTGACGATCAGGCTCCCGCACCGCGACAGCGACGCTTCATATTCGACGATGTCCGCGCCTTCCTTGACCACGCCGAAGCGGCCCGGGTGACGCTGACGTCGTCGCTGGTGACCATCGGCCTCGCCATCCATTCTGTGCGGGCTTGTCCGCCGTCCTGGATGGAGGCCGTCGCCGCCCGCGCCCGCGCCGACGGCCTGCCCCTTCACGTCCATGCGTGCGAGCAACGCCGAGAGGTCGACGACTGTCGACAGGCCACCGGGCTGTCGCCCATCGCGTTGCTGGACCGCTGTGGGGCCTTGTCGCCGCTGACCACCGTGGTGCACGGCACCCACCTGGACGACGCCGACATCGTGCTGATGGCGAGCCGCGGCGCCAGCGTGTGCATCACGCCGTCCACTGAACGCAACCTGGGTGATGGCCTGTGCCGCATCGCCGACCTCGCCAAGGCCGGCGTGCCCATCTGCGTCGGCACCGACAGCCA
>CAJBHN010000416.1 GCA_903952805.1 uncultured Myxococcales bacterium
GAGTGCTGCTGCGGCGCCTGGGAGATTGCCCGTGCTGCGGTCGCCGGATTCTCCCCCGCGCGCCCCCGCAACGGGGCTCGCGAATCTGATCGTGTAGAACTAGCAGGCTGAGGTGAAAAACGAATTTTCGGAGTTCCACCCGATTTTACGGCTGCCGGATGCGGGAGTAACTCGGCCGAAACGAATAAAACCTCAGCTTGCTAGAATGCTGATTCCTGACCTCTGAATACTGGTCTTTTCTTCTTCTTGTTCGGTCGCGCGTAGCGCGATCAAAATTGAAATTTCGAGGTTCGATGACATGATTTGAACGATGTGGGTCTGTGGCGACCCGCACGCCGTGTGGAGCCCGCGTGGGGGCTCGCGGAACCGGTATTCATGGCGCTATCGGCGGGCATCCTGGGTGGCTTGTATGACGCGAGCGTCATAGAGCATCGTTTCGATGAGCTCGTTCATCGTCGACGACGCGGTTTCGCCACGGGCCTGATCCCCCACGGCGTTGCCACGCCACACGCTGGCGCCGGTCTTGCGCTGAAACACCAAAGCCGTCGTGCCCGAGACGATGCCGGCGTCGGAGCAGTAGTCGACCTCCAGGTCGAGGGCCGCAGTGAACGCTTGCTCCGCCGGGTCTGTCACCACTGAGAAGCCAGCGCTCGTGAGGGCGCCGACAGCGGCGGCCCTGAAACGTTCGGCGGCGCCCTGGGTCACCGTGTCGGCGCAGGTTGTGCCTGCAGCCACCCGAACCGTCGGCACGGCCACCACGACGCCGAGGCCCTCCGGCGACGCCTTGGCCCGCGGAATGGGCTTCTGCTTTCCGGCACAGCCGCACAGCGCGGTGGCGACCGTGATGGCGGTCAGGAAATGAGCAACAGTGTTCAGCTTGGGCGACATGATTGACCTCGACCGAAAGGGGATTGGTAGCGCTGCATGGTTTCCGGCGGCAATCTCGGGGCCGCCGTTGTGGCGTTTTGGACCAACACGGTCCACGGTACTCGCGGAGGGTATTCATGACTCATGTGAGCTGTGCGGTATTGGCAATGGTGGTGGTCGGCGTCGGGTGCGCGGGGGCCGAACCCACCATTGGAGCAAAAACAACGGTGTTGTCGACGAAGCCGTCGATTTACCTGCGGGTGACTCCCGACGGCGACGCCTCAGACATCATCGGCGCCTTCATCCCCGACGACATCTCGGATGCCAACGTCGACGAGGGCGCCGCGGTACGAACCCGGTGCTCGAAGTTCATCATCGCCAAGCGGGTGCCGGCCTCCGGTCAATACACAGAGATTGCGGCCGCCAGCTCAGGCGCTGCGGGCAAGCTGGGCGTGAAGAACATCGCCAAGGTCGACCTCGGCGGCCAGTCCTCCGAAGCGCTGCTGGTGCGCTACACGCTCATCGAGAAGATGCAGGCCGACGTCGACGAAGACAACTTGCAGCGCTGTTGCGAAAGCGCCCCGGACCAATGCAGCAAGCGATTCATTGCAGGCGCCCTGATGGCCGACGGCAACTACTACGCGGCCACAGACTTCAGCAGCGGCGGCGGCGCCGACGTCGAAGCCCTCAATGTCGCCAACCTGCCCATCGACGCCGCTGTGGTGTTTGACTCTGAGATGAAGTGGGAGCGCAAGGTCTCCTTCAAGCGCCAATACTTCGCGTTCAACATGCGCCGCGGTCTCGCGGGCGGTCTGGGCAAGACCGGGGCCGTCGCCGACGACTGCTCCTGGACCAGGAAGGTGCCCACCGACCTTGACGGCATGTACTTTGTCGGCGTGAGCAATCCCATGCTCTCCGAGAAGGATGCCCGCAGCGACGCCCTGCGCGACGCCAAGGAGCAGGTGGTGCGCTACCTGGGCGAGTGGCTCGCCGAAGGCAATACGAGCGTCAGCAAGACGGTGGGCACCAGCAACGACCTCCAGACCCTGATGGAGGATTCGAAGGTCAAGGAATACCTGTCGGGCGGCGTGGCACGCTCGGTGAAAGACCGGAACTGGTGCGGTCCCGAGGACCAGGCGTCGCCGTCGGGCATGCGCCAGGTGATGAAAGTCCTCGCCTACTTCCCCAACACCGAGCGGGACGCGGCCAGCAAGCTGGCCCTGCAAACCATCATTCAGCGCCAGAAGGAAGCGGGCCGCGACACCAAGAACCTCGAGGACATGCTCAAGCACCTTGAGGGTGCCAGGTAAGTGTTGAGTGGTCTTGGCAGGTTGAGGTACCATTCGCCGCTGCCCTGGTTCCAACCAGTTTCAGCGGATCGTCAACGTTCAGACGACCTGCACGTGCGCAGAGCTCGTCCACCTGGATCTTCAAGGGGGCAATGATGTCGACGCTGTTGGCGTTCGCGATGGCAGTGGCAGCGGCGGGCCCGCCGCCGCTGCGATGTGGCGGCCCCTACGTGCCGCCCACGGACTACGACCGGGCCGGCAATCCCGTCGTGCTGGAGTACGCGGTCGCCTCGGGGCAACTCGGCGAAACCCGGGATGCCGTCGGTCGCGAAGCCCAGCGAGCCCTCGTGTCGCGCCTGTGTCGTCTGGCGGACCCCGCCTCCTGCGGCCCCCTCGAGGTGAAGGCCAAGCTGTGGTCGTTCGGCCAGGACGCGTCGATGGTCTGCGCCATGGCGGTCATCGCCAGCACGGACCTCGAGGCCTGGCGGACCATGCTCGCACCCGATCTCGAGGGAGAGCTGCGGCGGAGTTTCGAGGCGTTGTTCCCCGAAGATCAAGAGCCCGCAAAGAAGGGCTTTCTCGGCGTGAAAAAGAAGAAAAAGCGCTCGGCGGTGGTCATGCTCGAACGCATCGACGACAACGGGGCCCCCGGCGGCGTGCGCGCCGATTGGCTGCTCGGCCGGGTGCGGGCGGCGCTGACGACCATCGAAGTCGATATGGTCGATCCACCTCGTGGGTGGACGGGGCGAATCTTCCCCAAAGACGTCGAGTTTTCCCTGCAGGGCACCCTGTTGGAGCGGGTCGACCCAAAGAGGCAGTTGCCGGTCCTCGACGTGGCCTTCACGGTCCGGGACCGCAAAGGCTTCGCTCGGAGTTCGAACCCGTTTTCAATCCCCGCAGCGTTGGCGCCGCCATCACCGACGAAGGCGTCGCCGCTCCCGCCGTCGGTGGGCCTGGCCCTCCACGTCGAGAGCCAGCGGGGTGGCAGCTTGTGCCCTGGTGACTTCACCCAGATTCATGTGACCAACGAAACCAACGAGCCGCTGTTCGTGCGGGTCATCAACCTCGATCAAGCGGGGGAAGCCCTCGTGCTTTTTCCCAACGAGACCCAAACCGACGATCTCGTCCCCGCCGGGGCGACGATTCCGCTGTCCCCCGATGGCTTCACCGTCGACGGAGCCGCCCACGGACGCGAACGCTATCTGGCCATCGGCGCCCGCTCCCCCGATGCCCTGGGGCGCTTTCGGGATGCCCGGGGCACCTGCCGATATCGACCAGACGACGCCCTGAAGGTGCAAAACGGCGCGGCCAATGACGCACCGTTTCGGGGAGCCACGGGCTTCACGTTGCTCGACGACGTGCGGTGCCGAAAGCCGATTCCCCTGCCGGATCCCAAGCTGTCGGCCGACGCCCTTGCTGACCTCCCACTCTGCCCGCCCCTGGAGCACTGACAGGTGGGCAGGATGCACTGACGTCGTGGAACGATCAGGCCGCCGACTTGAGTGTCTGTGACGGGTAGACCAGCATGTCTGCTGATGGGGTGGTGCATGCGTTGGTGCTGGTTGTGGGTCGGTGTGGCGGTGCTGGCGTGCGTTTCGGCGCGCGCCGACAGCGTGCCGACCTGGCCGGACCTGCAGGTCGACGCAGGCATCCAGGGGGGCGGCGAGGCCGACGCGGCGTTGGTGGTCGGCGTCGGTGGCTATTACAACCTGCCGCCGATCCCTGGCGCGGTGGACAACGCGACGGCGTGGCAGCAGTGGCTGTTGCGCTCGCGCAAGGTGAAGCCCGAGCGGGTGGTGTTGTTGGCCGACCGCGAGGCGACGACGGAGAAGATCACCAAGAACCTTGCCGCCCTGGCTGCGGAGGTGGGGCGCGGGGGGACGCTGTGGTTCATCTTCATCGGGCACGGCGCGCCGTCTCAGTCTGGTGACGACGGCCTGTTGTTGGGGGTCGACACCGACGCCGACGCCGACAGCTTGAGCAGCCGCAGCGTGTCGCAAGCGCGTGTGTTGTCGTTGGTGGCTGGCGGTCGCCAGTCGCACAGCGTGGTGTTGTTTGATGCATGCTTCTCGGGCCGCACCGGCGACGGCAGCCAGGTGCTGGTGTCGGGTTTGCAGGCGACGTTGCCCAATCGTCGGCGGAGCGAGGCTTCAACGACGACGACGGTGTTGTCGGCGAGCGACAGCTTCGCGGGCCCGTTGCCAGGCGGTGGGCGGCCGGCCTTTTCGTACCTGATGCTGGGTGCGTTGCGGGGGTGGGCCGACGAGGACGGCGACCGCGACGTCGACGTCGACGAAGCCTACGCCTTTACGCGAGGCACGATTCAGGCGCTGTTCAAGGGCGCAGACCGCTTGCCTTCCAGGCGGGGGCCATCGGTGGTGTTGGCGACGCGGATTCGCGAGCCGCGGCCCGACCTGGCGGCGTTGCTGTCTGGTCGCTGCCCGCCGGCGCACCGGTGGGATGGGGGGCAATGCGTGGCCTTGCCGAAGGTCCAATGCCCGGGTGGCACCAGTTGGGACGGCAGCGCCTGCGTCAGCGCCTGCCCGGCGGGAACGAATTGGAGCGGCGGGGCATGCGTGGCGCTGACGGTGAGTTGCCCGGCGGGGACGTCGTGGAATGGTCGGGCCTGCGAGGGTCTGTGTCCGTCAGGCACGGCGTGGAACGGCCGTGCGTGCGCGGCGACGGTGGTGGAGTGCCCGGCGGGGACGTCGTGGAATGGGAGCGCCTGCGAGGGGCAGCGCGTGGCGGCTGCTTCGCAGCCGACGAGGTTGGCTCCCGCTGCGCCATCGGCTTCGACGAGCATCGACTGGGTGCGCAGCCAAGGGCTGAACATCGCCCGCACCGAGACGACGGTGGCGCAGTATCGGGCCTGCCTGCGGGCCGGCGCCTGCAGCGAGCCAGACAGCGATGGCACCTGGAGTTCGAGCCCCGGCAGCATCGAGGACCACCCGGTGACCAGCGTCGACTGGCACCAGGCGACGGCGTTTTGTGGGTGGGTCGGGGGCCGCTTGCCGACGGCCGATGAATGGCAGCGGGTGGCGAGCAACGGCGGCACCACCGAGTACCCATGGGGTGACGCCGCGCCTGACACCAGCCGCGCCAACTATGACGGTCCCGACCGCTTCGCCAAGACGTCGCCAGCCTGTTCTTTTCCGGCGGGGCACAACCGCGATGGCGTGTGCGACTTGGCGGGGAATGTGTGGGAATGGACTGCCAGTGAAGTGGATTCAGGCCTTAAAGAAATGCGTGGGGGCTCGTGGTACAACCTTCCCGCGGACCTCCGCGCCTCGAACCGCCGCAGGGGCGGGCCGGCCGGGCGCCGCGTCGATCGCGGTTTCCGGTGCGCCCAGTAGGTGTGTGGGTAGATTCCTGACATCCTGATTCCTGACTTCTGAATACTGGCCTTTTCTTCTTCTTTTCCTGTTCTTGTTCGGTCGCGCGCCGCGCGATCAAAATTGTTGGACCTGGTCGGCGTGGTGGCGTTGGCGCCGGGCATCAGCGCCTCCAGGCGCTGATGCCGGTCTGCTGGGACCGGTCCGGCCACGAAGAACAGGTGGCGCAACGCGAACCACAAGAGAAAGCGCGTGTCGCGTCAGAAACGACAAGGGCCGTCGCGAAAACGACAAGGGGCCGTCGCGGAAAAGACAAGGGCCGCGAGAGAGCAAGAAGCATCGCCGACCGAACCGGGACGGGGGCCAACGCTCCGGTCCGCGCCGGTACCCTGTGGGTTGTGCTCGCATCCACGCGATTCGGCCTTGATCGTCAAGACTTTTATGTGTCTCTTGACGTTGTAGATGAGTATCTGTACGCTATCGTTCATGGATGATGAGATGATGACCCAGGCCGAAGTCGCGCGTGTCCTCGGCATCTCGCCGGCAGCCGTCGGTCGAATAATCGCGAGTGGGGAGCTGAAGGCTGTGCGGCTCGTGAGCCGCGCGATGGTCGCGCGGGCATGGTTGGCCGAGTGGATGTCCACGCCTGGCAACGAGTGGACGTTGGCCGAGCTGAACCTCACCGACGGCGACATCATTGATCGCTTTGAGGACCTCGCCGAGCGGACCTCAAGGGCTGTCCGCGCAGGCGCAACCCGCCTGTCGCAGATTCCTGCGGCCCACGCGTCGACCGACAGCGTCTTTGGTGGCGCATTCGCAGCCGACCACGACGGAGGCACCGATGCCGAAGAAGAATGAGGGCGTGCGCGAGATCCTCGGCATCCCCTACTACAACGTCGACGAGGTCGCGCGCATCACCGGCATCGGGCGGCAAAGCGTCTTGCAGGCCATCGACGACGGCAAGCTGCTCGCACGCATGGTGGGGGGCGTTTGGCTCGTCCACCCGATCTGGTGCGAAGCGTGGCGGACGACGCCAACCGAAGGCCCCCGCACCGCCGACAACGACGACGACGCCCTGCGCATCATGATCGCGCGCATCAAGCACCACCGCATGAAGGAACGTCGCGCCGCTCGCGCCGCAAGCCGAAGAATCGAGGAGGAGAAATGACCATCGACACACTCTGGAAGGTTGCCGACGTCGCCGCGTTCCTGCGGATGTCGCGCTCCACCGTCTACGCGAAGGTGAACGCCGGGCTCATTCCGCACCGTCGCGTTGTCGGTCAACTTCGTTTTGTTCCTGACGAGATCCGCGCTCTCGTCGTTGGGGGGGCGTGATGGCATCGCTGACGAAAGACAAGCGCACCGGGCTGTGGATTGCCCGTATCAAGACCGCCGAGGGCAAGTGGACGTCGCGGTCGACGCAGACCCGCAACCGCGGTGAGGCCAACCGCCTCGCAGTGGCGTGGGAAGCAGAAGAAGTGCGCCTTCGCGCCGGCGAGATCCCGACGCTCAGCGTCGCCGACGTCTGCCACGCGTACGTCGAGCA
>CAJBHN010000417.1 GCA_903952805.1 uncultured Myxococcales bacterium
ACACGCTCCGCGTCGACCCTGCTGCGCAGGGTCTAGCTCCGCGTGTCGCCCATTCAGTTCGTTGGCTGGAAGGGGCGCAACTTTGGACGCGCTTGATACTGGTCCGCCCGCCTCAGCGCGGTTTCCCTGTGGCCGGTGAGAAGAATGTGTTACGTTGGTCAGGCAATTGGTTGCAGGGCAGAATGCAAAGAGACATATATGAAGCTGGTTCGACGATTTGTACAACTCTGCTGCTTAGTTGCTCTTTCCTCGGTCGCTGCAACTGCTTCTGGCTGCACAGAATGTACTTGGGCTGAGGCATGTAGCAGCGATGATCCGGACATCGTTGTTACCCGTAACACGTGCACTGGTGAAGAGATCTATTTCAGAACCTGCGGTACGATCGATGCCGACACGTGCGTTGATGGTGGGTGCGGTTTCCCGGAAGACCTCTTCGTTTCGGCTGTATTAAGTTTTCAGAACGCTTCGTTCGGATTCATTCGCGCTGAATTTCCTCTTCTCTTCGCGAGTGAACTTGATGCTTCTGACGCGATTTCAATTGAAACATGTCGGGCAATCGCAGGTGCAGAGCTCGCGTCTCGGCCGCTGAAGTCCGTCGCTGTGCAGCAGGTGGTGATCGAGAATCCCGCGGGCACCGCGCAAGCGATCCCGGCATCCGATGGCGACTCCGATCGTCCATTCTACCTTCTTTTCAATGGCGGCGATTTCCCCGCAGACGATTTTGCGGAATCTGTCTGGACTTGGCGTGTAATCGGCGCCAATGGCGTGCCGTCTTTCGACGCGACGATTAAGCTCCCGACTCCGCTACACGAGTTCTCACCCCGTCCGCTCGGTGAGGGCCTCGTTGATTTTGCTCGGTCTGCACCTCCGACGTTTCGCTGGGACGCCGCGGGCCAGGCGGATGAGTTCGTGGACCTGTCGTTTTCCGGAACGAACGCCAGCGGTACCGACTCGCTACTCCTCCAGTGCTTGGTAGCAGATGATGGCTCGTTCACTCCATCCCCCCAGCAGATGGCGGATTTTTTCCCTGGCCCAATCACGATCACCATCGGCCGATTTCGGTCGGAAGCCTCTGACGTTGGGATTCCGCTGCGAAACTCAGCGGGTAGCCCATTCCTTGAACTAGATGGCGAGGGACCTGCAGCTAGCTCGGTCTACACGGTGAGGTAGCCGAAAGCGGCGAGTCGTACCCCGCACAAGACACTGGGATGGTGGCACCGAACAATTGAAGCCAGAGCTTCAGTGCTTTGAGCAGCTGTCTTCTTTCCGGAATCCTTGAGCGTTCTCGCTGCTCGATCGTCGGGGGGGGGCATGAGCAATGAGCCCGCCGCTCACGCATTGCGCTCGGAGCGAGGATTCTGGTGGTTGTGGCCAATACCGGCCGAACCCGACAAGGTGAACGCAAGGTCTCCAAGGGCAACTCCGGATCGATTCAACTTCTTGAACACCCGGGTAGTGTGAGCCTTCCAGCCAACGATGAATGGGCGCAGAGGGTCATGGACCTCGCTGCGCGAGGACCATGACCACAAGCTCCGTGTCGACCCCGCAAGCGGGGTCTAACTACGCTTGTCGCCCATTCAGTTCGTTGAACATTGCGGGTGAATCAGCCCAGCGGAGGTTTCCGTGGTTCCACATTACCGCTCGATGGGAATTGCCGCGATTCGGTCCGCGAACATTTCCGGTCGCCGCCCGCCACCATCATCCTCTTCTCATCCGTTATCCTCGGGGGGAGGTGGCCGCGTGGCCATCACCTCACATCCCACCCGAGCCGCCCTTGCTCACCGTTTCGTCCGCCGCTCGACAACGCCAGGCAACCTCAGCTATCGATATCGCGCACGTTCAGAAGGGCGTCTCGAACATTATTTTCCTTTTTGCCGAGCGGGCGGCGTATGAATAATGCTGTTACGCAATGTCCAACAAAGCACATCCGCAGGGCCCTCCAGGCCAGGCCCCGAGCGGCCTGACCTTCCGGGTCAGCCCCACGGTGTGAATCCCTTCGGGTTTTAGGCGTGGGGCTGCCGCATGTGCTAACCGTTCGGCGCGATTGGAAATCTCCTGTAGAGTGCACACCAGTATGAGCATCGTCCTCTTTCCTGGCTTGGGAGCAGATCGTCGGATGTACGACCTGCAGAGGACCGTCGTTCCCGACATCGTTACACCGGATTGGTGCGATTTTGTCCCCGTGGGCAGCATCTCCGACTTTGCCCGCCAAATCGTTGAAACACTTCCGTCAGTCTCAAGCGCAAGCACGATTGGTGGATCATCATTCGGTGGGTTCGTCGCGTGGGAGATTGCGGCACTTGTACGGCCGAAGAAATTGATACTGCTCGGTAGCGCATCGTCTCCCGCGGCAATTCGCGCCTACCTGCGTGCGCTTTTCCCCGTCGCTCGACTACTACCGGGCGCTGCGTTCGCGGCCGCACCAAACTTCGGGCTCTCGGCTGCGCCACTCTTTGGAGCAACCGACCTGAACTCCGCCCGTGTCTTTGCAGCGATGGGTCGGGCGGCAGCACCATCATTCCTGTCCTGGGCCATTCGTGCCATTTCGGGCTGGGCGCCGTCGCTCCTACCAAGCTCGACGGAGGTATTTCGCCTCCATGGCATGCGCGACCGACTGATCCGGCCTCCGTCCGAGGCTTGCGCTTTGATTGCACGTGCCGGACATCTCCCCACCATCACCCATGCCCGTGAGGTGAACCGATTCCTCGAATCGGTCATGGCCGGACCGGATCCCGGACGCGCCGAACAAAGCACTTGCGCTAGGGTCAGGGACCTCGCTGCGCGAGGACCCTGACCACACCCTCCGGGCTGGCCCCATAGAGGGGCCCAGCCCTCCCGGGTGTCGCAAGTGCTAACCGTTCACTGCTGAAGAATCGGAGGGGACATGGCGAAGAGACCTGCGCTCATCTTGCGCTCAGACCCGAAAGAGTTCGTGCGCAGCTTCCGCGTCGGTGAGGCAATCTTCCTGGACGAACGCGTCGATGGTGTGACCATTGG
>CAJBHN010000418.1 GCA_903952805.1 uncultured Myxococcales bacterium
ACCTGAAAATTATTGACTTTGGTATTGCCAAAGCGGCCAATCGTATTGTCAAGACCCAGACGGGCATCCTCAAGGGCAAGTTTGCCTACATGGCGCCAGAACAAGCGCGTGGTGAGCCCATTGATCATCGCTCCGACATCTTCGCCATGGGCGTCGTGCTGTACGAGTTGCTGACCGGCGAACGCGCGTTCAAGGGCGACACGGATTTTGTGCTGCTGGACAAGGTCCGGCGTGTCGAGGTCGTTCCCGCTCGCGAGCTGCGACCGGATCTCCCTCGCGAGCTTGAGCGCATCATGATGAAGGCGTTGGGGCGCGAGGCTGCTGACCGGTATGCGTGGGCCAGCGTGCTCGCCGGCGACCTCGATCGCTTCATGTCAGACCAGGGTTTGACGACGTCGCGCGATGAACTCGGTTCGTTCGTGCGTCGCGTGTTTCGCGCGGAGCACGCTGAGGAACACCGCCGGCTTGGCTTGTATCGGCGTGGCGGTGAAGGCGCCGACGGCGTCGACAGCGCCGGCTCGGTGGTGCGGGGGGCAAGCGTCGTCGCCAAGAACAGTCGAGGGCGAGCCCAGGGCGCCGAGGCGCAGGCCGAGGACTCCACCGCGGTCGCCATGTTGGCCATTCAGCCCACGGCTCTCGCGGACGTCGGCATGGGGGTTCGAGACGGCCAGGTCAACGTCGTCGATGACCGCCGCGCCAGCGAGGGCGTCGATACCAGGCGGTCCCTGCGCCGCAAGCGCGAGCTGGCTGCCCATGCCCACGATCGAGCCGACGCCGAAAATCGTGCCCGCTATGAGGATGGCCGTGGTGTGGGTGCCCCGGGCGACATCGTTGATCGTGACGATGCCAATGCGTTGGCGGCGGTGAAACCGACGAAGGCGCCTTCGTCGGCGGCCCCGGGAGCGACAGCACCCGCAGACACCGGGTCGCTCCGTCGCCGACGAACTGAACGTGGTGAGGCACGCCTGCCTCCGCCCGCTGATGTCAGCGTGGGGGCTGGCCTCGACCATGTCGAGGAGCCGCCGCCCCTCGTCGCCGAGTTTGTCAACGATGGCGATGGCCGCAGCACTCAGCGACAGCGTCCGGGTGTCGGCAACGGGGTCATTGTGGCGGCGTGTTTGTTGGGGGCCTTGCTGGGGGCAGGCCTCGCCACCGGCGTCGCGGTCGTCAGCCGTGCTCCCCCACCAGACACCCTTTTTGTGGTGACGCCGCGCCAAAGCGAAGTGCGGGTGAATGGAGCGGTTATTTGCGCGCAGACCCCCTGCGCCGTGCATTTGGGGCCAGGCCGTCACGATGTGTTGCTCCAAGCGCCGGGGCTGGAGGCCGTCAGCCGTACCGTCGAGGTCGGCGCAGGCGCTGCCGTCGTCGACGTCACCCTCGATCGTGTCGCTCGTGCCGTCCGGGTCGAGACCGTGCCAGCGGGCGCGACCGTCCTGCTCGATGACGTTCCCCTGGCCGACCCGACCCCGGTCACGCTGCCGCCACTGCCTGTCGGCAAGACCGTCCGGCTGACGATGCATCAGGAAGGGCACGACATGCTGACGGTGGTCCGGATGGTCGAGAGCGACGATGTCTGGCGCTACGAGTTGCCGACGCCCACGACCCAGTGGACGGTCACCACCGTCCCTTCCGACGCCGTCGTCGAGATGGGGCGGGTTGTGAACACCGGTGCGACGACGGTGACGGTTGGTTCGAAGGCGGTGCCGGTCAAGGTGCCGGTCAAGGTGCAGCGACCGGGTTGTGTGCCCCAGCAATTCACCTTGAGCGGGAACGGGAAGGCCAAAGCCTCACGAATCGTGACCCTGCAATGCGGTCCGATGGACGCCACATTGGCGGTCTTGTCGCCCAGACGCCCGCTCAGCGTGCGTATCGACGGCATTCAGCTGCCTCGTGGGGCTCCCCTCGATGGCTATGCGCTGCCCGCGGGCACCTACTCCATCAGCATCGTCACCAGTCGTGGCAAGCGCGACGCCGGCACTGTCTTGCTGTCCGCGGGCGAACGGCGCGAGTTCCACAGCCGATGATCACCAGGCTTTCTCACCAACGTGGCGGTGGCGTACTGCGAAGGCTGATGCACGTGGGCGTCTTGCTGTGTGCCTGTGCGGTGGTGGCTGGGGCTTGTGGGGGCGAGGGCGTGCCCGGTCCGGTCTCGGTCGGGCCCCTGGACGACGACGTGTGCCCCGCCGCCCAAGACACCCTGGTGGCCGCCCAGGCCTCCCTCAACGCCGGCGTGTTTGATCCCCTGCGGGCCCCCATCGAGACCATCCTGGTTGACGAGGGTGGGCTGGCCACGACCATCAACTTGTTGACCCTGGTCTTGCCGGGACTTGACGACATCGTCGTCACAACGCTGCTGTCCGCCCTGACCGATGAGGAAACCGGCGCGAGCCTGACGACGTTCAAACCGCACGTTCTCAATATTCTTGAGTATCTCAACGGCACCAGTGTGTACCTGCCAGGCGCCCATCCGCAGCCCCTCGACGCCGCCCACGCCGTCGTCGTCAACTGCGACCCCGTCGCCAATATTCGCCTCGCGCGTGATCTGCTGGTCCTCGAGGTCCGCCGGGCGCCAGCCGGCAGCGCCAGGGCCTGGGAAATCGCGGAACCGGGCAGCGGCGGCCAGTCGTTTCTGGGGGCCTTGGTCGAGGGGCTTGATCGCGGCCGGCGGATTGCTGTGTTTCAGTCGTTGCTGGAGCGAGTCACCATCAGCGCCGACGGTGAGGTGCACAACGGCGGCGCTGACATCGTCGTGGGTCGCGACGCCTTCGTGGTCCTTGCCAAGGTGCTGGCTGCCAATATTGCCGCCCCTGACTTTGAACTCGAGCCCGTGCGGGGGCTCGTGGACCAAGTCCTGGTGCCCCTGTTGGAGGGCGATGTCGAAGCGGAACAGGTGCTCGACGACATGCTCGACCTGGTCGGGCTGCTGGTGGAGCAGCAGTCCGCGACGTTTGAGTCCGTGCAGGCCTTCATGGGCTGCGTCGACCGCCACGACAGCGAGGCCGCCGTGCCTGCGATGCTGTTTGACTATCTCACCGTCGACGAGTTCTCGGTCGACGCCTTGATCGCCGACGTCGCCGGCGCGGCGCGCAAGGAGCAAAGCAGCCCATTGCGGCTGGCGATGGTTGCCATGCTCGACGCATTGATCGCCCAGCCTGCCGCTCTCGGGGACGTTGGCAGCGTCGTCGGCCGCTTCCTTGAGCCGGAAGTCGCGCCGACGGTCCTGGCGGTGCTCGTTGACCTCAAAGGCACCGGGGTCCTCACCGAGCTGCTCGAGTTCATCACCGTCCTGCTGTCGTGTCGCGAGTTGGGGCCATGAGCATGCTTCGGGCACGACATATCGTCCTGGTCGTCGTCCCGGTCGTCGCCTTGGTGGCATCCCTTGGGGCGCGGGCCGGCGGCAGCGCCGAGACCTATGGCCACGACGGCGTGGCCCTCGGACGAGCCGGCGCCATCGTCGCTGACGACAGCGGACCGGGGGCGGCATTTGCCAACCCGGCGGCTCTTGGGCGTGTGCGCCGGCCCACAATGCACGCCGGGTTTCAGTTGGCGCTGCCGCAGCTCGCCATCGACACCGACCGGCAATTCGACCCCGCTGACCCACTGCGGCCGGCGATCCCGGCGCCGGTGGCTGGCTTCGCCGTCGGGTTTGGCATGCCGCTCGAACTCATCGTCAAGGACCGCGTCAGCCTGGGCTTCACGGCCTATCTGCCGTCGGTGGCGTTGGTGCGCGCTCGCGCTTACGACCCCGCCAGGCCATCGTTTTATGTCTTCGACAGCGCCACGGAGCACTACGAACTCTTTGCCTCGGTGGGCTTGAGGCTGATGGATTGGCTGAGCGTTGGCGTTGGCACCAGGCTGGGAGCCGGGCAGGGGGGCGAGGCGACCCTGGTGCTCGACCCGGTGCGCAACCGCTTCACCCGCCAGGAACTCGACACCAGCCAGTTCACCGTCAATTCCCTCATCGCTGGCGTGTTGGTGGGGCCCGTTGGCTTCGACGGTATCGACCAGGTCAAGGCGCGCGCCGCCTTCGTGGTCCGCGACCGCAGCAGCTTCGACGTCATTCTGCCAGCGTCGTTGACCCTTGGCGGCCTCGACGTCGGCTTGGTGCTTGACCTCGTCACGTTGTCGAATTTTTCGCCCCGGGTTTGGACCGGCGGCGTGCAACTCGATGTGCTCGAGCGCTGGGAATTCGCCGTCGACGTCCAATACGCCCAATGGTCGGAGGCTCCGTCTCCGTTCCTCAAGGTCCGCAACGACATCAGTGGTGAAGGCCTGGCCCGCCTGGGTTTTGGTGATGCCCTCGACGCCCCCGGCCCAGGTCAAGAGAGGGTCATCTCGCCGGGCTTCGTCGACACCGTCAACGTCCGTGCCGCCGTCGAAGGCGAGGTCGCCGACGGCGTCGTCGTCCGCGGTGGCTACGGCCTTCGACCGACGCCGGTGCCCGACCAGACCAGCGCGACCAATATCGTCGACAACACGGCCCACACGCTGGCCTTCGGTGCGGGTGTGCGTGCCGACCTGCCGTTGGTGGCCCAACGACCTTTTTGGTTCAACGTCAGCTACCAGGCGGTGCTGATGGCGCCCCGTCGAGCGGACAAGACCTCCGCCCGCGATGCCATCGGCTCATGGACGTCGTCGGGAGCTGTGCACCACATTGGCGTCGAGCTCCGCTATTGCTGGTGAGCTGTGGGTGCCGGACCCCGTCGACAGGAGCATCGCCGGGGACCACCATCGGCGCATGGCCACCACGACCGCCCCCCTGGACTTCGAGCTTCCCGTCGCCCGCAGTGGTGATGAACGCGCCGATCTGCTCTCGCTTGATGCCGCCGGGTTGGCGGCCTTGATGGCGCGCCTGGGCGAAAAGCCTTTTCGGGCCCGCCAGGTTTTTGCATGGCTGCACAGCAAGCGGGTCACGAGCATCGCGGCCATGACCGACCTGTCGGCGGCCCTGCGCCAGCGGCTCGACAGCGAGGCCGCCATCCATCGCCCGGCCGTCGACGACGTCCGCGTCGCCGCCGACGGCACGCGCAAATATCAACTGCTCACGTTTGACGGCCACGTCATCGAGAGCGTGTGGATTCCCCATGCCTCGGGTCCAGGTCGTCACGCCTTGTGCATCTCGTCGCAGGTGGGGTGTGCGATGGGGTGTCGCTTTTGCGCCACCGCGAGCTTGAAGCTGAACCGCCACCTGAGTGCCGGCGAGATCGTCGGCCAAGTCTACGCCGTCCTTGATGAGCTGGCGGCACACCAGCCCGAGGACCCGCCCTTGCCATCAAGCAAGATGAAGCACCGTTATGACTCCGGTGACGACGACGACGTCACCGACGACGTCACCGACGACGGCGACGAGGACGGCAGCGATGGCGTCGATGGCGGTGAACGCTGGAGTGCTGACCGTGATGCCCGCGTTGGCCGCCCCAAGCGCCGCATCCACAACATCGTCTACATGGGCATGGGCGAGCCCCTGCACAACCTCGACGGCGTCATCGGCTCGGTCGGTCTGTTGACCCACCCCCAGGCGCTGGGCATGTCGCCGCGGCGGGTGACGGTGTCGACGTCGGGGGTGGTGTCGGCCTTGCCGCGGCTTGGCGCCGAGACCAGCGTTCACCTCGCTGTGAGCCTCAACGCCACCACCGACGACGTCCGCGCGTCCATCATGCCGGTCAACAAGCGCTGGGACCTCGAGACGCTGCTGGCGGCCTGTCTGGATTTCCCCGCCGATCGTCGCCGTCGCATCACTTTCGAATACGTGCTGCTGCAGGGGATCAACGACAGCGATGACGACGCCCGCCGCCTCGGTCGTCTGATGGCTCGGTTTCAGCGGGGCGCTCAGCGCAGCAAGGTCAACCTGATTCCGTTCAACGCCCATCCATTGTCTCCCTATGGGCGGCCTGCTGATGACCGGGTCGACGCGTTTCGGCAGATCCTCGACGGCGCCCACATCGACAACTTTGTCCGGACGACCCGCGGTCTCGACATCGACGCCGCCTGCGGGATGCTCGGCGCCAAGAAGCTCGAAGCCGCCCGTGGCGCGCTCCCGATTCTTTCCTGACGGCCACTGAGCACGCCCTGGGGCCGGGGCTTCCCGTCGATTTGGCTGACGTTGGTGCTCCTTGATGCGCCGCGTCAGGCCCTGAGGGCCACCGACGGTCGCTGAAGGTGACATGGGAGGCTCGCCTCACCTAACCTCGACCCCGACACTGGTACCGTTGGTCATCGGTGGTGTGCGAGTTGACGGTTTGAGGATTATGTCAACCATGTGGTCGCCTGAGGCAGTGCGATGGCCATAAAGGCCCCGGTCATCGCCGGCAAATACACCCTGCTCCGACGGCTGGGGCATGGGGGCATGGCCGAGGTCTTTCTGGCCAAACAGATGAGCGAGGGGGGCTTTGAAAAGCTCGTCGTGCTCAAGCGCATCCTGCCTCACCTGGCGAGCGGTCCCGAGTTCGTGACCATGTTTCTCGACGAGGCTCGCATCGCCGCCGATCTGCGACACCCCAACATCGTCACCATCGCCGACGTCGGCCGCGTCAACGACACCCTCTTCATGGTCATGGAATTCCTGCACGGGCAGGACATCCGCAAGGTGCAACGCAAGGTCGCCGCCTTCGCTCAGATGATTCCATTCGCCCATGCCTGCCAGATGGCGATCGACGCCGCCGCGGGCCTTCACTACGCCCACACCAAGCACGATCTCAAAGGACGCGACCTCCAAATCGTCCATCGTGATGTCTCGCCGCAAAACATCATCGTCACCTTCGAGGGCAGCACCAAGATCGTCGACTTTGGCATCGCCAAGGCCGCCGGGCAGAACAGCCACACGTCGGCGGGTGTCCTCAAGGGCAAATACACCTACATGTCCCCCGAGCAGGCGCAGGGCGAGGTCGTCGACGCTCGTACCGACCAGTTCGCGCTGGGCATCGTGCTGTGGGAACTCTTGACCATGCGGCGCTTGTTCAAGCGCGACACCGAGGGCCTCACCCTGGAGGCCATCATCGACGGCGTCATTCCGCGCCCCAGGCGCTTTCGCGAGGATTGCCCGGCAGCCATCGAAGACGTCGTCATGACCGCGTTGCAGAAAGATCGAAGCAGGCGCTTTCGCGATTGTGAGGCACTTGCCTTCGCGCTCGAGGATGCCCTCGCCAAAGACGCCATCGTTCACTCGCAATCTCGGCTCGCCCAATACATGCGGCGTCTGTTTGCGGATCAAATGGCTGAAGAGGCCTCGCTCGGCGTTGTCCAGCCCGACGGCAGCTTGTCGGTCAAGAATACCTTCCCGGTCAGCGTTCGTCGCGACGACGTCAAGGTCGACAAGAAGCCCGAGTCGAAGCTGGTCGAACGCCTGCCCGATCCGCCCGTAGCCAGCGCGGCCGAGGGGCCGGAGCCCACCCAGGCCGACCGCAAGAACTTGCGATCGCGATCGAGCGAAGTGCGCGTGGACAGCGAAACGCAGCGACCAGCGCCGTCGCCGCCAGCCGCCGAAACGACGCGCGATCGTGACACGAGCCGCAGCACCAATCGCGAGCCACCAGGGGCGAGCCGTGATCGCGCTGTTGACCGTGATCGTCTGCGCGATCGCGGGCTGCCCGTCAGCAGTCAGGCGTCCCCGAGCGGGGGACGCCGTTCGATGGTGTTGGCGGCCGCCGGGGTCACTTTGGCGTTGGCCGTCATCGTTGCCATCGTCGTGGTCGGCTTGGTCGTGACACAGGGCCCGGGGCCCGCCACGTTGGTGGTGCGCAGCGAACC
>CAJBHN010000419.1 GCA_903952805.1 uncultured Myxococcales bacterium
ATGGCCTTTTGCTGATCAGGCGTGGTTTCGAAGGCGAAAGCGGCTTCGAACTCCCAGTACGCCTCGTCCGGCTCAAGGTGGACGGGGCGCTTGGCGAGTTCGCGCTTGGCGTACAGGGCCAGCAGGTCCTGGGCCATGGCGATGACGGCGGCTTTGACTTTGCGACGCGTGGTCTCCCACGCCGCGCCACCGAGTTTGTCGACGCGAGGTGCAGCGCCGCCGGGCCCGACGTATTTCTGGACCAGATTGATGCGGTGGACGGGCAGGTAGAGCTTGTCATTGCCGTCGTAGACCAGCAGCAAATAGTCCTGCTCGATGCCACGGACGTTGAGGCGGGTCAGTCCCTGAAAAATGGCGACGCCGTGCTCGACGTGGACGACATGGTCGCCTTCCTTGAGGTCGGTCAGCGCGGTCTTGAAGCCTCCCTTGCGGGCCGTGGTCGCCCGGCGTGAACGGCGACCAAAGATTTCCTCCTCGGCGACGACGACCACCCCTTGGGGACCCAGGTGGGGCAGTTCGCCGCCGCGGGCCGGGTCGGTGGGCTTGGCGACGAAGGTCCAGGCGTGGACGCTGGGGTCCTTCAGCCGGGCCAGGGCCGTGTCGTCGTCGATGCTGACGCCTTCAGGCAGTTGGCGAATCTCCAGCCGATGAGCCCGCAGCAATTCACGCACGCGTTCGACGCCGCCGAGCGTGTGGGTGGGCATCAAGATGATGCGATGGCGGCTGCGCCACTCGTTGAGTCGTTTGACCAGTGGGGCGAGGACGCCGTGGGCATCGTGGTCGGCGCGCGTGCTCTCACGCAGGATTTCCGTGCGTAAATCCGCGGTGGGATTGGTGCGCACCTCGATGGGGGCCGGACCGCCCCTTCCTTCGACCGTCAGCGATTGGAATTCGACGAAGATGTGGGCGCGAGCGGCTTCGAGGGCCACGGCGCTGGTGTCGAGGAAGGCGCTGCACGGGAAGCACAAATCGCCGCGCACCAAGGCCTGACGACGATGCTCATCGAAGTCGGTGGCGATGACGTCGATGGCCCCCACCATGGCGTCAGGTTCGTCGACAACGACGGTGAAACCATCTTTGCCGATGGCCTGGGACAGCAACTCCAGCGGCGTCTGCAGGCGCTCGTAAAACGATGGCAGCAGGCCTTCGATGCCAAAGGGGGCAATTAAATTTTCGAGGTCGGCGATGAGTGAGGTGAGCTTGGTGGTGGGGTAGTCGACGTCGTCGGCGAGATCGCGCAGCCGCCGGATGGCGCGCGAAACCGTCCCCTTGTCGAGATGGACTTCGCGGGCGGGCCCGATGGAGACGGTGGGATGCTCACCCAGGGTCCGCTGGCTTTGGGGGTCGTAGCTCTTGATGCTCTCGACGGTGTCGCCGAACAAGTCGATGCGGATCGGCTTGTCGAAACCAGGAAAAAAGACGTCAAGGATTGAGCCGCGCAGCGCGAAGGTGCCGGCGTCTTCGCAGGTACTGACCTGGCTGTAGCCGCCAGCAATCAGCTTCTTGATGACGGCGCCGCGGTCGAGTTCTTCGCCTTTTTCGACGAGTTCGGCCATCCGCTGGATTTCGTCGAAGGGCACTCCTCGACGACAGATGGACTCCGGCGGCAGCACCAGCACATCGAAGCCCGTGCCCGTGCCGATTTTGTGCAGGGTGGCCATGCGCTCCATGACGATGAGCGGGTCTGGCGATGTCGCGTGATAGGGGGTCCGCTCGTCGGCGGGCAGGGTCAAGATGCGACTGGCGGCAGCAGGCCCTGCCAGGAAGCGGAGGTCGCGAACGACGTCGTCAGATTGGCCGCTGCGGCAGATGAACACGACGGGTCGCTGGCGACTGAGCCGCCATACCGTGTGGGCAATGCCGAGCCCCATGAGGCCGGTAACGGCGGTACGACGTTGCCCGTGACGGACACGGTCGACGACGGAAGCGAATGCACTCTCGACGGACATGGAGCGTGGGTTAGCAAGCCTGGCGCCGATGGCCAGCACCTCGGCACGTCAGGCGGGCCAAACAAAGGGCGGCCGAGCGTCGGCCGGCCCGGTCGAGCGCTCCAGGACGTAGTCGGTGACGGCGATGACGTCGTCGTGTTCCTGCTGATCCCGCACCACCCAGCCGGTGCCGAGATCAGGCAGGTGGACGTCACCGTCTGGGACCCGGGTGTGCACGAGGGACAGGATGATGCGCGACGCCTGCGGCAGGGCGTCCTGGTACACGCCAGCGCCGCCCAGGACCACGAGTTCGCCGTCGGCGCCCCCGACGTCGGCGATGGCCACGGCGTGGCCAAAGCTGCGGGCCACCTCGGCCCCCGGGGCCAGAAAGCCTGGATCGCGGGAGATGACGATATTGCGTCGACGGGGCAGGGGCTTTTGGCCGATGGAGTCCCAGGTCCGGCGGCCCATGACGACGGTTTTGTCGATGGTGCGGGCCTTGAAGCGCTTGAGGTCACCGGGCAGGTGCCAGGGCAGCGCGTTGCTCCGACCGATGACGCGGTCGAGGCTGGCGGCGACGACGAGGACGATGCGAATGGTCATGATCAGACCGCCACTTCGCCCTTCAGGGGCGCCAGATGCTGGTAGCCGTCGATGCGAATGTGCTCGTGGCGGAAATCCAGCACCGACGACGTCACCGATGGGTCGAGCCACAACGTCGGCAGAGCGAGCGGCGTGCGGGCCAGTTGCTCGTCGACGGCATCAAAGTGGTTGGCGTAGATGTGGGCGTCGCCAAAGGTGTGCACGAACTCGCCAGGCAGCAGGCCGGTGACCCGCGCCAGCAG
>CAJBHN010000420.1 GCA_903952805.1 uncultured Myxococcales bacterium
CCCCGCCCGATACACCGAAGCCTCGCTCGTCAAAGAACTCGAAGACCGCGGCATCGGCCGACCGTCGACGTACGCCAGCATCATCCAGACGATTCAAGATCGCGGCTACGTCTTCAAGAAGGCGACGGCGCTGGTGCCGACGTTCACGGCGTTTGCGGTCGTGAATCTCCTCGAGAAGCATTTTGGCGAGCTCGTCGACTACGCCTTCACGGCCACGATGGAGGCCGACCTCGACGCCATCAGCGAGGGCGAGAAGCAGGCCACGCCGTGGCTCAAGCGCTTCTATTGGGGCGTCAGCCTCAAGCCCCGCGACCTGAGCAAGGCGGTCAAGACCAAGGGCGAGACGCTCTCGGAGATCGGCTTGAAGGCCAAGGTCGACGGCGGCGCCGACGACATCGACCCCCGCAGCATCTGTGAGTTGCCGCTGGGGCTGACCGAAGACGGTCAGGTCGTGGCCACTCGCGTCGGCCGCTACGGCCCCTACATCCAGATTGGCGACACGCCGGTGCGCGCCAACATCCCCGACGACACTGCTCCCGACGAGTTGACCGTCGCCCGGGCCTTGCAGCTGCTGAAAGACGCCAGCCAGGCCAACAAGCCCCTGGGCACAGATCCCGTGTCCAGGATGCCGGTGTACGTGAAGTCCGGTCGCTTCGGGCCTTATGTGCAGCTCGGTGACATGGAGCTCAACGACAAGGGCAAACCCAAAGGCGACAAGCCCCGCATGGCCAGCCTGTGGCCCGGCATGACGGTGCAGACCATCAGCCTCGACGAAGCCTTGTTGGTGCTGTCGTATCCGAAGATCCTCGGTGAGCATCCCGTGACCGGCCTCGACGTCACCATGTACGACGGCAAGTTCGGGCCCTACATCGCCATGGAAGGCACCGCCAAAGACGGCGTCTACATGAAGGAGACCCGCAGCCTCCCCGAGCGCGGTCTGCTGCTGACGATGGGCCTCGCCGACGCCGTCGAACTCCTCAAACAGCCCCGCATTCGCGGTGGTCGTGGAGCCGTCGTGCAGCCGCCGTTGGCGCTGCTGGGGCAGTCGCTCGTCACCGGGCAGCCCATCGCGGTCAAGACCGGTCGCTTCGGCGCCTACGTCACCGACGGCCAGGTCAATGCCACCATCCCGTCGGGCAAGGACCCCGCGCGGCTGAGCATGGACGACGCCCTCGAACTCATCGCCGCCCGCGAGGCCAAGATGCGCGAACAGG
The DNA here is from genome assembly GCA_903952805.1 of uncultured Myxococcales bacterium. Classification (GTDB taxonomy): domain Bacteria; phylum Myxococcota; class UBA727; order UBA727; family VGSZ01; genus VGSZ01. The sequence goes on from CAJBHN010000420.1 coordinate 1,215, forward strand.
GTCTCGATCCGCGGCCGCCTCCCAAGGGCCAAAAGGCGTCGTCCCCCAAGAAGGGCGCCCCTGCCAAGAAGGCCGCGCCTGCGGCCCCCAAGGCCCCGCCAGTGACCAAGACGGCCCCGGCCAGGAAAGCGGCCAAGAAGGTCGCCAAAAAGGCCCCAGCCAAGGCTGCCGTCGTCGAAGTGCCTGCCAAGGCCGTGACCAAAAAGGCACCGGTGGCCAAGGCCGCCAAGAAGGCCACCAAGAAGGCGCCACCGAAGAAAAAGCGCTGAGCCATCACGATGGCAGCGTCGAAAAGGCCAC
>CAJBHN010000421.1 GCA_903952805.1 uncultured Myxococcales bacterium
ATGAACCTCGAAGAGATGGTCGGCAACGTCCGGAAGTTCGCCGAGTTCTTTCTGCCCCACGCCAAGCTGATCGCCGCCACGGCATTGGTGGGCCTGCTCCTTGGGGTCGCGCTCGCGCTGACGTCGCCGCCGGGCGCGAAGGCGACCTTCGAGATGAACATCCTGACCGGCGCAGACCGTGGTCAGGGTGGTGCCGCCACCGACCGGGCCCAGGCGGCAAAATCGACTTTCAAGAGCACGGTGCTGCTGGAGCGCACCTTGAAGACCCTCGGCGAAGAAGGCGACGAAGAGCGCATCGCGGCGCTGCAGCGGATGCTGACGTTCGAGTCCACGACGCCGAACTTTGGCATGCCGCCGCCGGTGCAAAACTTCAGTGGGGAATTCCAGGCATCAAGCCCTGAGATCGCCATGACCTTCCTTGACACCCACCTCAAGACCTTCATCGACAGCGAGGTCGAAAAGACCACCAAGGTCATCAGCTCGAAGCTGGAGTACCTGACGGAGCAGATTGCCAAGGCTGAGGCCACCCTCAAGGCCACCGACGAGGACTTGCGCAAGTTCAAACTCGAGTTCCTCGACTCCCTGCCCGAAAACGTGGCCAAGCTGCAGGAGCAGATCTTCGAACTGGAGAAGGCCAAGACCGACCTCACGTCCGGCATTGAGCAGCTCAAGCAGGAGATTGCGTCGGCGTCGGCCAGCGGCGGTGGGGCCAGCCGCAAACAGCGGGAAATGAAAGCGGTTCAGGAACAGATCGCTGAGCTGAAAGCCCAGGGCCTGGGCGACAATCACCCCGACGTGGTGTCGATCAAGAAGCGGCTGGAACGCATCGCGGCAGCTCCAGAAGAGATGGGTGGCAGCGGTAGGTCGGGCGACAAGAGCATCGGCCAGCTCAAGGCCGAAATGTCAGCCAAGACGTTGTCTCTCGATGAAACCGTCAGAAAGCTCGAAGAGCTCAAGAAGCAGCAGGAAAAGCTGCCGGAGTTCACCGCTCGCTATACCGACCTGACCCGCTCCTACGACTCGTCCAAGAAGCTCTACGACCAACTCTTCCAGGACAAGAATCAAGCGGAATACCAGCTTGGCTTCGAGCGCACGTCCGCGCAGGGCCGCTTCGAAGTCGTGGTCCCCCCGCGGGTGGAGAAGGCATCGCCCGTCAAGGCGTACGGCAAGAAAGTCGCCATGGGTCTGGGTGGGGGCCTCGCGCTGGGCATCGGACTGGCGCTGTTCCTGCAAATCCTGAAGATCTGGAAGCGGGCGCGCTGACGTCAACGGTCCGACACACAAAAACCCGGCCCTTGCTCAGCCGAAGACAAAAGCGACGATGGCGGCGACGATGGCGACGAGGGCCAGGATGCCGCCGATGACGCCGATGGGGACCTTGTGGCGTTCGCCCACCGGGTTCATTTGGATGACCTGGAGGATGGCGGGGGCTTCAGCATTGCCGGGGGCCACCTTCAGCGCTTGCAGGCAGAGGGACCGTGCCCGCTCCATGTCGTCAACGCTGTCGGTCTTGCGGGCCCGGCGCACAAAGCAGTCCGCCAGCATCGTCAGAACTTCGACGTCCAGGGGATTCCAGGCGCTCGCTTGTTCGAGTTCGGTGATGGCGTCGTCGATGAGGGATCGCTGCCTCAGGGTCCGAGCCCTTTCCTTGCGGGCCTGACCCTCGGCCCTGGCCTGCACGATGTCGTCCTCGGTCATACCCAGGTCGAGGGCGATGGCATGCATGACGGAATCGTCGACCACGTCGACCTCCGACTGGCGGGCGGCAACGGCACGGGCGAAGTCGTGGAGACGGTCAGCCATGGCTGTGTCTTGTCATTGCGCGGGCATGGTGAAAAGACCGCCGCGACCACGGCTGTGGCTGCTGCGATGTACCGACGACGGAGGACCCCATGATCACCCTTAAGAGCTACCTGTGTGGCGCCTGGTGCGAAGGCAACGGCGGCGACGCCTCCCTCGTGAACCCTTCCAACGAAGAGGTCATTGCCCGCTGCTCGACCAAAGGGCTCGACCTGCAGGCCGCCCTCGCCTACGCCCGCGACGTCGGCGGGCCTGCTCTGCGAGCCATGACCTTCGCGGAACGCGGCGCGTTGCTGAAACGCATGTCGTCGGCGTTGCATGAAAGCCGCGAAGCGCTCGTCGACGCCAGCACCCTCAACAATGGCGCGACCCGCGGCGATGCCAAGTTCGACGTCGACGGCGCCATCGGCACCCTCGCGTTTTATGCCAAACTCGGTGAGAAACTCGGTGCCGAGCAGGGCGACCGTCGTTTTCTGCTTGAGGGCGGCGGTGAACCCCTGACCCGCGCTCCGCGTTTTTGCGGGTACCACGTGTGGACCAGCCGCACGGGCGTCGCTCTGCACATCAACGCGTTCAACTTTCCAGCCTGGGGCCTCGCCGAAAAAGCGGCCTGCGCCATCCTCGCCGGTGTGCCGATCCTCACCAAGCCCGCGACGTCGACTGCGTTGGTGGCGTTCAAACTTGTCGAGGTCCTTGTCGACAAGGCCGCCATCCCCGCCGGGGTATTGCAGCTCGTGTGCGGCAGCGTCGGCGACCTTACCGACCACCTGCTGCCTGAAGACGTCATTGGCTTCACGGGCTCGGCCAACACGGGCGCCACGCTGCGTCGCTCACGCTCGGTCGTTGAGCGCAGCACGCGGATCAACATCGAAGCCGACAGCCTCAATGCGGCGGTCCTTGGTGAGGATGTCGAGGCAGGCAGCGAGACCTGGCATTTGTTCATCCGCCACCTGGCGACCGAACTGACCCAAAAGAGTGGCCAGAAGTGCACCGCCACGCGGCGCATTTTCGTCCCACGTCGTCACGCCGACGCCATCCAGGAGGCTCTCAGCGAGCGGCTCGCCGCCATTCGCGTCGGCGATCCAAGCCACGAGGGCATCGACATGGGCCCGCTGGCGACGGCCCAGCAGCTCAAAGACGCCCAGGCGGGCATCGAGTTGTTGCAGGCCGACGGCTGCCGCATTGTGTTTGGCAACACGGCGAACCCCGTGGGCAAGGGCTATTTCCTGAGCCCGATCCTGCTGCGTCACGACGACGCCATGACCGCGCGCGCCGTCCACGCCCACGAGGTGTTTGGCCCCGTGTCGACCATTCTGCCCTACGACGGCGCTGCACAGGCGCCGGCGCTGGTGGCCCGCGGCGAAGGCACGTTGGTGTGCTCCATCTACTCCAATGACAAGGGCTTTTTGGAGACGGTCTTGTTGGCTTCGGCGACGTGGACGGGGCGCATCTTGCTGGGGAGCGACAAGGTCGCCGATCAGACGACCACGCCCGGCATGGTGATGCCTGCGTCCATCCACGGTGGGCCGGGGCGCGCTGGTGGTGGCGAGGTACTCGGTGGCGAGCGCGGCCTCCGCTTTTATATGCAGCGCACCGCCATCCAGGGCGACCGCTCCATCCTCGATCGCCTGTTGGGCGCTCCCAAGCGCGACGATGCCTAGGGCGTCCTCATGACCCATTGCGACCGTCGCCGTCGTCGGCGATGCCGTTTTTCTGTGTATGTATGTGGAGGTAGTGCATGACCGCCGTGAAACTGAATGAAGACGAACGCATCGAAAAAACCGTCATCGGCGGCGCCATCGCTTTGGCCCTGATCGTCGGTCTGGGCTTCAGCGCGCACAAGGTCGGCCTCCTCGACAGTTTCCTGGGAAGCAAGGGTCCCGCCAGGGTCGCCGCTGGCGTCTTCGAGGTCATCAAGGCCGAGGCCAAGGGCGTCCCCGAGAAGGTGCTGTTGTCCGGTACCGTCGCCACCGACGACGACGTCAAGAGCCTGCAGGCCGCCATCGCCAAGGCGTTGCCGGGTGCAGAAATCAAAAACGCCCTGCGTGCGGATGCCCGCGCCAAGGAGAAGAAGCGCGAGATCGTGCGCATCTCCCTGGCTGCCGACGCCATCAATGAGGCGTGGCCCCGTCCCCGCTTTGGCGACGTCAAGCGGCTGGAACTGCTGTGGAAGGACGACAAGCTCACCGTGCGCGGCGCGGTGTTTTCGACCACGACCAACGCCGCCTTTCAGACGGCGTTCAACAAGATCC
>CAJBHN010000422.1 GCA_903952805.1 uncultured Myxococcales bacterium
AACGTGTATTTTCCTAAGTACAATATGTAACAGTTCCTATGGGACTTATTTTACTTAGGAATTCCATCCTAAGTAGACCCCAGTTTGCTGATGCCCTACCCGGCCCCCGGCCCGGCCCCCCCCACGCCCCCCCCCCGCCGCTGGCCCGGCGCTGGCCCCCCCGGCCGCCCGGGCCCGCCCACGGTTCACTGTCACTGACCGTGACGGTTACCTGTCGAGTCCAGGTCACCTGGCACGGGGAGCCTGGAGAGTCGTGCCCCTCACCCCGGGCCACTGGCAGGCGGCCACTGCAGACCTGTCAACGAAGGCGTCGACGACGCCATCGCCGCCAGCATCTGACGCACCTGAAAGAGACCACGCCTGGTGCGGACCGCGACGTAGCTGGCAACCAGGCCCCCGATGAAGCCAGCGCCAGCGACGTCGATGGCATAGCGCACCCTCGTCTTGTCGGCACCGACAGCCGTCAACTCGCACGACGTAACCAGCCGGCGCAGCACCCCACGCGTGAAGATTCTCTCGTTGGCGTAGCGTCGCGGAACCTCGAACGACCAGGGGTATTCGTCGTATTCGGGAGCCAACACACCAAAGGTGCCCCGCAGCCGGGCCTTGTCGCCGTCGCGGGAGACGATGTGGGCCGACGACAAACCAAAAAAAAGCTCATTGAGGTGCTGGGTGTCGGCCATGACCTCCCAGACGCGTCGCCCAGGCAGGTCAACCTCAAAGGACTCTTCGTAATGTCGAGTGGTCACGGTGCCTCCTGGTGTCGTCCACCATCGCTGGCGCGCGGTCAGCGATGCAAGTTGGCCGAATTCAGTCGGGTCACGGTCGAATTCGCCGTGACCCCTTTGCTGGTCGAACTGCTATGACCCCGCCGTGTTCGAGACCATTGGAAAATTCTCGTATCGGCACCGGGTGGCGATCCTCATCGTCTACGGGCTGCTTTTGCCGGCCCTTGTGTGGGGGGCAGCGACTGTCTTTCCCCGGCTCAAGGGGGGCGGCTTCGAGGTGCCTGGCAGCGAGAGTTACACCACGTTCACGACGCTGGAACGCGAGATCAAGGTCGGCGGCGCCGACATCCTGGCGTTGTGGAGCGCCCCCAGTGGCACCGTCGATGACATCGAAGCCTACTCAGCCGCCTTCGAAGCCATCGCCCGCGTCGAGAAGGACCCCAGCGTCGTCAGCCATGTGAGTTGGTACGAAACGGGCGCCTCTCAGCTCATCACCAAAGACAAAACGCGGACCTTCTTGCTCATCACGCTGCGCGGCGATGAACACGAGCGGTTCAAGGCCATCAAGCGCCTGGAGCCGTTGTTGACGGCGGCGCCGATGACCCTGCAATTGGGCGGCGTCGTTCCGGTCGCCGAAAGCGTCCAGCGCATCATCGCCGACGACCTTGTCCGTGCCGAGTCGGTCGCCCTGCCCGTCACCGCGGTGTTGCTGCTGCTGATTTTTGGCAGTGGGGCGTCGGCGTCGCTGCCGCTCATCCTCGGGGTCATGGCCTTGCTCATGAGTTTGACGGGACTGCGGGTGCTCAGCGAGTTCGGGCCAGTCAGCATCTTCTCCGTCAATCTCGCCAGCCTGCTGGGGCTTGGCCTTGCGATTGACTATTCACTGTTTCTTGTCAGCCGGTTTCGAGAGGAACTGCTGCAGGGCGACGTCGACGTTGAGCAAGCCGTGGTGCGGACGGTCATGACGACGGGCCGCGCGGTGGCGTTTTCGGGGATCACGGTGGCGGCCAGCTTGCTCGGCCTGTTTTTCTTCCCGCAGATGTTTCTCCAGACGATGGCCAAAGGCGGCATCCACGTCGTCGATGGCACGGTGATCTTGGCGCTGACGCTGCTGCCTGCGCTGATGGGAGTCATCGGCTCGCGCATCGACGCCCTCAAGGTGCCGTTCGCCCCGAAATTCGAAGACGGCGATGAGGGCTTTTGGTTCAAGACCGCCACCGTGGTCATGAAGTACCCAAAGCTGGTGGCGTTGGCGGTGCTGGTGCCGTTGGTCATCGTCGGGCTGCCTTTTGCCCGCTTTGATCCCGGCTTCCCCGACTACCGGATCCTGCCCCGTGGCGAGCCCGCGTTCATCGCCAATGAGATCCTCGACCGAGAGTTCGACGGCGACCAATTGACGCCCATCGATGTGATGGCCGTCGTCAAAGGCGACGCCCTGTCGCTGGAGAATCTGGAGCGGCTGCAGAAACTCAGCGACATCCTTGAGCATATTGCGGACAACCGGCCCGACCTCACCAAGCCAAAGATTGTCTCCGGACTCTTCACGCTGATTCCTGGCGTCGACCGAGACGCCTTGTTCAAGAAGCTCTCGACGCCTCGGGCCGAACTGGAAAAGACCGACAAGACTGCGCTGCTTGGTATCGACGCCTTCGCCGCCGGCTCCTACATGCGCTTCGCCATCTTGCTCGACCACCAATACAACCGGCCCGAATCCCTTGGCGTCATCCACGCGATTCGCGCCCTGGAAATCGAAGGCGTCGACATCTCTGTCGGCGGACCCGGTGCCTACCTCATCGACTTGAAACAGAACCTCGTCGACCGATCCCCGTGGATGGTGGCGACGGTCATCGTCGTGATGTTCCTGGTGCTCTTCCTGGTGTTTGGTTCGGTGACGCTGCCCATCAAGGCCATGGTGATGAACGCGCTGAGCATCTCGGCCAGCTTCGGTGCCATCGTGTGGGTCTTTCAGGACGGGCGATTCAGCGACGTGCTCGACTACATTCCGCTGGGCATCTCAGACTGCACCGCGCCGTTGCTGATGTTCAGCATCGTGTTTGGCCTGTCCATGGATTACGAGGTGCTGATCCTCGCTCGCGTGCAGGAAGAGTACAAAAAGACCGGCGACAACGACCTGGCCGTCAGCCGCGGTCTGGCCCGCACCGGGCGACTCATCACATCGGCGGCATTGCTCCTCGTCGTTGTCATCGGCGCCTTCGGCACCAGCCACATCATTTTCATGAAATCGCTTGGGCTCGGCATGGCACTCGCTGTGCTCATCGATGCCACCATCATCCGTGCCCTGCTGGTGCCAGCGGCCATGAAGCTGATGGGTGATTGGAACTGGTGGGCGCCGGCACCGCTCAAGCGCCTGTGGGCGAAAGTTGGTTTGGGCGACCTCGGCAATCACTGATCAGCTTTTCGCAGCGTCGTCCCCGCTCGCCCACGCAACGCCGTACAGCTCCGGACGGCGGTGCTGCCACACGGGAATGCGTGCGCGCACGGTCTCGAGCCAGTGGACGTCGACATCGGCGACGGCGACGCCTTCGCCATCGCGGCATTGCGCAATCACCGTGCCCCACGGATCGATGATCATGGCGTGGCCGTAGCTGTCGCGCCGTTCATTGTGCTTGCCGGTCTGGGCGGCGGCGGCGACGTAGCACTGGTTCTCGATGGCGCGAGCCCGCAACAACACTTCCCAATGCTCTTTCCCCGTCGTCAACGTGAACGCCGCCGGCACCAACAGCACCTGGGCCCCCTTGGCGGCCAGCGCGCGATACAATTCAGGAAAACGCAGATCGTAGCAGACCGTCAAACCGAGCACGCCGACAGCACTGTTGACGACAACCAGTTCGTGGCCCGGGGTGATGGCAGCGCTCTCGCGCAGCGTCGTCGATGGCAACACCACGTCGAACAGATGAATCTTGCGGTAGACGGCGCGGATGGCACCGTCGACATCGACGACGACGTGGGCGTTGTAGGCGTGGGTGGCCGAATGCTGCTCGGGGAAACCACCGAAGCAGAGCTGGAGCCCGTGACGGACGGCCAGGCCCTTGAAGCGCACAAACAGGGGCCCTGCGAGGGGCTCCATCATGCGCACCAGGTCGCCGTCGCCCCGCCCCAGAAACGCGAAGCACTCCGGGAGCACCAGGGTCTGCGCTCCCTGAGCCCTGGCGGCGATGCACAACCGCTCGCAAGCGGCGAAGTTCTGCTCGATGTC